>JAJPHU010000248.1 GCA_021325115.1 Planctomycetota bacterium
AGTCCCAGTGCTTTCTGTGTTTGGCGCAGGTCGATCTTGCGGAAAGACAGGTCCTTTTTCTCGCGGAATTGCCAGGGCAAATCGTTGTGGCCATCGATCAGCAGGGCGCCGCGGTGGATGCGCAAGGCTTCTTCGGTCAGCTTCACCGGCGTGCGTGATTTCGGAGAGGGAGAGTCGTTTTTCTTATCATCGGCCGCGAGCAAGAAATTGAAAATCGGGACTGCTGCTGCCAGCAACGGAATCATGAGAAAAAATTTCATCATTCGATCTCCTCTGGGAGTTTGGATGGAGTCAGAATAGAACGGAGATAACAGGGATGCAATGGATCAACACAGAGTGGATAATTTTTTGATCCACGCTGCTTCGCTGTATCCGGGTTATTCGCATTCTATTTTGACACTTTGGAGACGGGGGCCAAAGAAATGATACAGCACCGGCAGCACTAATAACGTCAACAGTGTGCTGCTGAGAACGCCACCGATGACCACGGTGGCCAACGGCCGCTGCACCTCCGCGCCGACGCCGGTGCTCAATGCCATCGGTACGAAACCCAAACTGGCCACCAGCGCTGTCATCAACACCGGACGCAGTCGTGTCAGCGCCGCTTCTTCGATGGCCTGGTCCAATGAATGGCCGCGCTCGCGGAGTTGGCGAATAAACGTCACCAGCACCATACTGTTGAGGACCGACACGCCGGACAGGGCGATGAAGCCGATGCCTGCGGAGATGGAAAAGGGCAGGCCGCGCGCCCACAGGGCCAGAACGCCACCGACACTGGCGAAGGGTACTCCTGTGAATACGAGCAACACATCGGTCAGGCGATTATAGGTCATGTACAACAGTGCGAAAATCAGACCCAGCGCCAAAGGCACCACGATCATCAAGCGCTTCTTGGCTCGCTGCATGTTCTCGAATTCGCCGGCCCATTCCAGGCGATAGCGGCCACGCGGCAGCGGGACTTCGGCAGCGATACGCTGCTGCGCCTCGGCAACGAAGCTGCCGAGATCGCGGCCAGCGACGTTGCACTGCACCGTGATGCGTCGCTGGTTCCACTCGCGTGAAATTTTGGCCTGGCCTTCGACGACGCGCAGCTCGGCCAAACGCGCCAGCGGCACGTGTTCGCCGGATGGCGTTAACAACATCAGAGCACCCACCGCTTCGGGACTGGAGCGCCGATACTCCGGCAGACGCACCACGAGCGGAAAACGCAGCTGTCCCTCGACCACTTCGCCCAACGGTTTGCCGCCGATCGATTCGATCACATCCAGCACAGCGCGGGCCGGCACGTTGTAGCGCGCCAGCTCATCCTGTTTGACCTGGATCTGTAAGACCGGCAAACCGGTGATCTGCTCCACGGCCACATCAGCACTGCCGGGCACCTTGCGCAACACGTTCGCCAGCTTATCGGCCGTTTCCTTGAGAATGTTAAAATCGTCGCCGAACAATTTGAGGGCTATTTGCGCCTTGACGCCGGAAATCATCTCGTCCATGCGCTGCTCGATCGGCTGCGTGATGGTGATGTGCTGGCCCGGCAGATCTTGGAACAGTTCGCGGATTTGGTCGGCCAGTTCCGCCTGCGTCGCCGCCTTGGTCCACTGCTCGCGTGGCTTGAGTGTGATGAACATGTCGGTCTCTTCCGGTCCCATCGGATCGGTGGCCACCTCGGCAGTGCCACAACGGCTCCAAATGCGTTCGATTTCATCCGGAAATTTGGCCAGCAACATCTTTTCCATTACCGTGTTGTAGCGCAGCGATTCATCGAGGTCGGTGCCGGGCAAGCGAAGGATGCCGACCACGAAGGAACCTTCCGATAGCTGCGGCACGGCTTCGGCGCCAAGTCCGGCGCTCAGCAACGCGCCCAGCCCTAGCGAAGCCCCGGCTAACAGCAGCACAGCCACGCCGAACCGTAGCGACAGGCGCAGCAGCGGCGCGTACAGCCAGCGTGCCACACGTATCAGCCAAGCTTCCTTTTCTTCCAGGCGGCGCGGCAGAAACAGGCTCGTCAGCACGGGCATCAAGGTCAGTGATAAGATTAGCGATCCAGTTAAGGCGAAAATTACCGTCAACGCCATCGGACGAAACAGCTTGCCCTCCACTCCCTCCAAAGTCAAAATTGGCAGATAAACGATCATGATAATCAGCTCGCCAAACATGGTTGGTTTACGTACTTCAATGGCCGCATCGCGCACGATGGCCAGGCGGCTGCGTTGATCGTCCTTGTCGTGAGCCAAATGACGCACCACGTTCTCGACCATGACGACGGAACTATCTACCATCAGTCCGAAATCGATGGCGCCAAGACTGAGCAGACTGCCGGCGATGCCGAAACGCCACATACCGCAGAAAGCGAACAGCATGGAAATGGGAATGGCCGAGGCGACGATGAGTCCAGCCCGCAGATTGCCCAGGAAAATGAACAGCACGGCAATGACCAGGAGGCCGCCCTCAAAGAGATTTTTCTTAACAGTGTGAATGACCTGATCAACTAGCCGGGTGCGATCATAGGCTGTTATTAGCTCGATATCGGCGGGCAGCGTCTTTTTGATCTCCGTGAGCTTGTCTTTAAGGCGATCGGTGACATCGTGGCTATTTTCGCCCATGAGCATGAAGCACAGGCCGAGCACCACTTCGCCGCGTCCCTGACTGGTGACGCCGCCCAGGCGGATCTCATGTCCGATGCCGACTTCGGCCAAGTCGCCGACATGCACCGGCACACCCGGCTGCGGCGTGTCCACGATGATGTTTCTGATTTCCTCGACGTTGACCGTGCGGGCCAGGCCGCGCACCGGATACATAGCCCCGGATTGCTGGATGTTGCCGCCGCCCGTGACGAGGTTGTTGGCCCGTACGGCCTCTATCACACGGTCAAAGGAGATGCCATAATGCAGCAATTTATCCAGGCTGATGCGCACCTGATATTGTTTCTCGTAGCCCCCCCAGCCGTTGATCTCCGCTGTGCCGGGCACGGTGCGCAGGGCCGGTTTGATGATCCAATCCTGGACCGTACGCAGGTGCGTCAATTCCTTTTCCCTTGCTTGCGCGGCGGGCTGGTAGGGTCCCTTACTTGCGCGGTGGGCTGGCAGGACAAGATAATGGTAGACTTCGCCGAGGCCGGTGGCGATTGGTCCCATTTGCGGCCGCGGCATGCCTTCGGGTATTTTGGCGACACTTAATCTCTCATTCACCATCTGGCGGGCAAAATAAATATCGGTGCCGTCGGCGAAAACAACGACCACTTGCGACAGGCCGAACTTGGAAATAGAGCGCAGCTGCTGCAAACGCGGCAGACCGTTGATGGCCTGCTCGACCGGAAAAGTGATTTGCCGCTCGACTTCTTCGGGGGCCAATCCCGGCGCGATGGTATTGATCTGTACTTGCACCGGGGTGGTGTCGGGGAAGGCGTCGATGTCCAGCTGTGACAGCGACCAGCTGCCCAGGGCGATGAAAACCACGGCGCCGGCAATGACAATAAAGCGATTGTGTAGCGACCAATCGATGATGGTGTTCAGCATACTTATCTCCCCCCCCGACGAACGGCTGGCGTAAACCGGCCATTCGCTATGTCAATCCTCGCCAGCGATACGTTTCTTGAGCATTTCCGACAGCAGCACGTGACTGCCGGATACAGCGATGTTTTGACCTGCTTCGACCCCACTAAGTACAACGGTGAAATCTTTGTGGCGCGGGCCGAGTTGGACACGATGCGGTTGAAATTCTATGGACGATGGGCCATGCACAAAAACGATATGCGAAGTGCCGTCGAATTGCAGCGCCTCATTGGGTACGATCAGGCGTTTCTGTCGTCCCACAATGATGCGCGCATCGCCGAATGTGTTCGGGCGTAAACGTCCCTGGGGATTGTCTACTTCGGCGCGGACAGTGACCGTTCGCGTCTTCTCGTCCACCTCAGCACTGATCCAGGTGATCTTTGCTGGCGGTGTATCCTCGTTGGGACCGTCGAGATGGAAGGCAACTTCCTGACCTTCCTTTAGTCGAGCCACCTCTTCTAGGCGGACGTGCAGACAGATCCACAATCGCCGCAGGTCAGCCAGGTGGAACTGCGGTGTCGCCGGTGTGACCATCTCGCCGATCACGATGTCACGCCTAACGACCATACCGTCGAAGGGAGCATACATCGGCAGCAGGTTGTTACCCGTCACGGTGCTGGGATCGAGATGTTGCAACAGCGAATCGGGAATACCCAAGGTGCGCAGTCGAACAGCGGCTTGCTCATCTTTCAAGGGCATCAGCTCATCCAGGGGTACGTGCAAGCCCAAGTTTTGAAGCGACTGCTGAGTTTTCGAGAGGGCGACGCGGGCCTCGCGCAGAGCAAATTCCGCTTGTTCCAGGTCTTTTTTAGGAGTGCTTTCCCCTGCTTGTTCCAGGCGCTGGTAGTAGGCTTGCTTCATCTTCACCAGCAGGAGCGTTTGCTGAAGATCGAATTTGAGCTGGGCCAACTCCGGGCAGGCGATAAGGGCGAGCACATCGCCTTTCTTGACTTCATCGCCGGCCTGCTTGAAGACACGCCAAGCCGTGCCGCTGGCGCGCGTGGACAGATGAGCGTAATGATTCTGATCGAAATCGATATGACCGTGGGCGGTGACGTAGTCGTCCATCAACTTTTCGTCAACGGATCCCGTCTTGATACCCGCCTCTTCCATCGCTTCCTCTGAAGGCAGCTTGATGGGCGGCAGTTCTTTCTCTCTTGCTTGCGTTGCGGACAGGCTTTCCTCCTCGTCCCCATGCTCGGTGTGGGAACGCGCCGAGGAGGGATTCAGTAACTCGGGTAGTGTCGGCACCTTCCAATCCCACTTGTAGCCCCACCAGGCGATACCGCCGAGGAGGACGAGCGTAAGCACGGTCGGCAACTGGCTCAATACCAGCGACGGCAATTTTCGCAATCGGGCAGACATGCTTATCTCCTCAAAAGGTTGAAGACTCGCGTTCCCATACTCCGCATGGGAACGCACGTTAGAAACGAGGAAAGGGAGACAGCATTACAGAAGGAGCGCACGGACGATCAGGTACACAGGAGCGGGTGGCGCCTCGAAATGAATGATAACAGCTCGTTCCGCAGCGACGGAACAGGATAAGAGGAGCGTTTGCAGCGGCAGAAGCGGATCGAGTGCCAGTGCCGGAGGCAGGAGTGGTTCACAGGGGGGCGCAACGCCCATGCCGGCAGCCAAAGGAGAAGCGGGACAGCCAGCATCGTGATCGTCGTCGCTGTCGCGCTGGGGTTCGACCGGAATTTGTCGGTCGCTTTGCGCCAGCGCGAGCAACAAGCGAGCGGCGGGCGGACTCCATTGGCACGCACAGATCCCCGGCGGCATCAACAACCGCAATACGATGAGGACCATCAGCAGCGCGCGTAAGCAAAACACGTGTTAACTTTTCCTCAATTGCCGACTCTCTGAAGGCTAGCGGACATTTCCCTTTGTGGGGGAGGGTTCGGATGAGGGGACGGAACTCCTTGATACACTTGCCCTTCTATCCCCCATCCCCGCTCTTCTCCCCAAGAGGGGAGAGCAAGACATCCGCTAGCACTAAGGGTGCCCCTAGGGCAAGCTGTCCATGTGCCTGAGAATAAAGTTGGCGGCTTGCCTTGTGCGTTTTGTCCGCCAGTCGTTAGCGTAGAGTCGAAGAGCGCGGAAGTCAATAATCTCTCCTGTGCGCTATAAGAGCGGCAGCCGCAAGCTTAGGGCTAACGGAAAGCCCTGCAGGACACACGGCCAGCGTGTTTTCCGTTAGCCCTAAGCCTGCGGCCCTGATCGCAGCAGCGCTTACGTCAGGACGGCGTCATCCGAAGTTTGAGGGAAGAAACCCGTTACCAGGAAATCGAAGGCTCCTTCTCCGATGGCCTGAAAGCCCAGCCGCTCCACGCTGACAAACTGGCCGGCAGTGATGAAAGGATAATTGTTGAAGCCTTGGTAAACCAGTGTAAGGCCGTTGGTGACGAGAGCATTATCAATCAGAAGCCGATCAGGGACCACAAAATTGCGGGCACTATATTGGAGGAGCACCATGTCTTGTGTGACGGCAGCAAGGTTCGTGTTGACGGCATTGAAGTCTACCGGCCTGGCCGTCATACTCGCCACTAAATTGCTCATGTCGGTCGGCAGGGCATCGAAAGCTGCACTCGCTTGAGCAGCGGTAGGAACTTCCCGACTCTCCAGCGATTCGAGCATGGGCCGGAAGGTCGGACGTTCCGGCCGGCTGCGGTTGTGAGAACGAAATAAATTTGCGATCATCGTAGCATCCCCCAAGAAGGAAATCCAGTTGCTCCTCTTTCCCTATAAGAAAATATATAGCATACTTTTTCCATTCTGCTTAAATTATCACAGCCGTTTTTTTATACGGTGGCCGACAATAAGATATTGGCGCGTCCACAAATTCCGCGCCCAGCCGGCGGTCGTCAAGCATAATATCTCACGCCACCAACTACGGCGGTAGCGATGACCGATATGCACCACGGTCAGGTCCGCCTGAACGAACAGGGCGCGGATGCTGTGCAGCGTGAAAAAACGCAGATGGCCAATATCCAAGATGCCGCGCTCTCGATAGTCCCAGCGGCCACGCAGCAAACGGCGCAGCACATCGATATTCTGCACATTAGGAATGCTGGCCACTACCACGCCATCCTCGGCTAACAGTTCGACGGCCTCGCGCAACACGCGCCAGGGATCAACCAGATGTTCCAGCACATCGGCAAAGACAAGGGCATCAAACGACGCAGCTGGAAACGGAAAGCCATCTCGTTCGACATCTGCTGTCACCACGCTATCGAGCCAGCGGCGTGCGCGTTCGGCCATTTCGGGAACCAACTCGATCCCGGTGACGTGATGGCCGCGGCGGCGCAGCAAGCGGCCCAGCTCGCCACAGCCGCAGCCGACCTCCAACACGCGGTGGCACCGTGGCGGCACCAATGCCGCCACTTCGGGACGCGCCTGGTTGTAGTAATCTTCCGGCCGGCCACCCGCCTGCACCGCCGCTCCGGAGCACGGCAAGGAGGATTCCTGAGTTTTCATGGCTGTCTAGCTTAGCGTTTGGGTCCGGCCGCATCCAGAGTAAACGAGTCGAAAGTATAAGCGACGGCGGCTTTGCCGTTACCTACGCTTTCGGCTCATTGGCTGTTTTCTGTCTGCGCAGAGCGATCACAGCCTTACCAGCCCACCAGAGTAGCAGCGCTGCAACCAGCGCGACGGCGAGATTGCTGACAAAACCCGTTATTCCGACGGCAAGGGCCAGCGCCCAGTGATAGGGATGGCGCAGGTCTTTGAGCAGACGGCAGTGTAAGAGGCCGGAGACGGCGAGCAGGCCGGTGAGAATCGGCAAAGGAAAGCCCGCCAGCACGGCAGTAAGACTGGCGCCGATGGCGAAAGCGAGAATCAGTAACAAGGTCCCCATCAGAATGGGAGCGCCGCCACTGCGGGCGCCGAAGCTGCGGTGGGCGGTCATGCCTCCGGCGCCGTGACAGACAGGCATTCCGCTGATTCCCCCTGCCAGGAGATTGGCAAAGCCAAGACTCAAGGCCAGCCGGCCCGGCCGCACACGCTGAGCAGCCAGGCCGAAATAGGTATGAGCCACATCGGCGGTTGCCAGGCAGGCATTGGCAAAGGTCAACGGCAACTGGGGCAGCACCAGGGCAAGGGCCGCCGTGGTGAACGTCTGAATGCTGAGTTCGGGAACATGGAGCGAGGATGGTCCCAGCATGAGCGGCCCAGGATAGCGGAAAACGATGGAGATAGCCGCGAGCGCCACTAACAGGAGACTAATGTTGTGGCGCCGCAGCAACAGAGCAATCGTGATCACAACTATCGCGCCGCCCAACAACCACCATACCGGGCGAACGTGATCGCTGAACTCGGCAGGCGGCGAAGTAGTCAGGGTCCAGGCAAGCCGGCAAAATAACAGACCAACGGAGAGCTGAATGCCCCGGATGATCGGCTGAGGGAAAACCTTGGCGACGCGGTCCAGCCATCCAGAGACGCCCAGTACCACGAACACACTGCCCATCAGCAGTGCTCCCGCGGCGATTTCGGAAGAACCAAGTCCTTTAGCGATGGCAATTGCCCCAAAAGCCTTAAGCGGCTGAACCGGCACTGGCACGCGGTACACCAAGCCTGCCACAATGTACAGCAGACCGGCAGGCAGCAGCACAGCGGTTGGCGTCAAGCCATTTTTGACGATTAGCGCGACGGCGATTGGCACCAACACGCCCAGATCGGCTACAGCTCCCGCCAACTCAGCGCGATCAAATCGCAGTCGGTTCGGGACCTGTTGGGGGACCGATTGCGGAGCGAGAGCAGGTAAAAGGGTTTGCACCGGGGGCCGGTCCAGCCAGCTTGTCATCAAAACCTCCAAGCTAAAAAAGCACGAGTTGGCGACACTTCACAGAAGCATCGAATCTCATGACGCTTCTGCGAAGCATCGCTAACCGAGAACTGTAGCCTTTCTTATGCGAGACTTAGTAGGAAGGCAGCATCTTCAAGAACTTGTCCACTTCTTGATCGACAAGCTGATCGAACAGTGCCCCATTGGCACGATGAAATTGTGGATCGTCTCGATAAGTGTGCTTGACCTCGGTGCGTTTGCGTTCGATCTGTTCGCGGATATCGGCGGGTGTCTGGCGGTCCAGAAGGTCAGCGCGGATCTGCTCCTGCTCCACCGCGTCGTTGACACCGAGTATCTGAAAAAGCCTCTCCAGCTCCGCTTTCTGGCGCAAGGCGCGCAACTGCTGATCACGGAGTTGTTCTTGCATCTGGGCCAAGAAAGTGGAGAGTGAATGAAAGGCCGGCGCCTTCCGGAGGCGCGCGATTCGCCGCGCCTGTTCGGCGGCGCGGCGTTCTTCGCTCAAGCGAGCGACCTCGCGCTGAGCCTGGCGTTTCTGCATTTCTTTCGCTACATTCCGCCGCAACGTCTCCTGGAAGAAGAGGCGCGTTGCCTCGGTGTGCAGTCCGTCATCTACCGTCAGCTGCCCCTTCTCGGCGAAGAGAGTCAGTGCCTCATCGGACAGGCGCATCAGCAGCCGCATCGCTTCGTCATCAGAGAGGGCGCGTTCGAGGTCGTCGCGCAGCAAGCAGGCACGATCGAGCCGCCCTGCCTGCGGATGCGCCAAATAAGCGCGGAGCAAACGTAGGGCATCGTCCGGGCGCCGGTGCGCCAGAGCAATGCTGGCCGCATCCAACAGCGCCTCTGCTTGGCCGCGCCGTGCTTTCTCTAATACCGGATCTACAATGTTGCCATTGGTTGCTCCTTCCACATCGAGAGCATCCTCCAGCTCGCGGATTGCTTCATTCCAGTGCTGCTCTTGGAGATGAATACGGGCCGCAGCAACCTTCTGCTCGACTTGTGCGTTGGCCCAAGCGATGCGTTGCGCTTGCCGGCGTCTCTGCAACCAGGTGCATTCCACCAGGATCAACAGCACAGCGAAGACCACTATAAGAACAACGATGCGAAGACGCATGGATCTGCCTTACTGGATACTCCGCACCAACCCGAAGCGTTCGGCGAAGAACGCCTTCGCCGCCGCCGCGGGTTGGTGGGGAGAGTCGCTTCAACTGCCGACTTGCACGACCGGCGCGGTGGACACTTTTTCGTCGAGGATTTTCTCGAACACCAGCTTGTAGATCTGTTCCAGCCGTGGCAGCGGCACGGTCGCCAATAACAGATGCACCTTTGCTTGATTGCTCCAGTGCAGGCGGCGTTTCCAACGCCCCGGCTGGGCAACATCTACCTGATGTTCATCCTTGAGGCGCTCGCTATGGGCCTTGCGCCAGAAGTCGCGCAGCCGGGCATCGCTTTTTCTACCGTTCAGGGCGGCCAATTTTGCCGTTTCGACGACCCAGCGCGCCTCGCGCAGCAGTACAGCAGCGTCAACGGGTCCAGCGATAGCGTGCAGCACGCGCCCTTCCGGCGTACAGAAATAACTGGCCACGTTACCGCCTTGCTTCTGCTCGCCATGGATTGTGAAGGTGCCGACTTTTTGATAGAGGGCGGCGAAGTTATCGTTGAGGTATTTGCCGGCTTCGGCATTGGCCAATGCGTTCGCACGGAACGCCTCGGCGTTGTTTCAGGTGAAACAGGAATCTTCAAAATTGCCGGAGATGTGCATCACGAACAACAACTTGTGTTCGCGCCGGGCCACGTCGGCTGCAGCTTCGCGGTTGTTGAGGAACAGCACATGAGTGCCATAGGTCTCGCCGGTAGGCGGTTTCGACGGTCTTTCGGTAGGACTGACGTCGCGCAGGTGCCGAGAAGCGGGCGGCGGCAGAGGTGGAGGATTTTCCTCCATCCAAGGGATGTGATTGGCTATCACCTCCTTCGCAGGGGAGGGATAAGACACCGGGGCCGCTGAGAATATGGAGGCTTGCGGCGGCGGGGCGGGCGGTGGAACGGGGGCGGAGAGGGCGTTCCCTCTCCGCGACGGAGGCGGCAATGCGGCCTTGTGCGGATGCGTGGCAATCCATGCGAAAACGCCGGCCACTAACGCGAACGATAGGGATACGGCGGCGAAGACGGCCGGCCAATGGATGCAGCTCGGCTCACCGCCGGGCACATGGGGCAGCGGGGGAGGTGTTGAGGCCACTGGGTCATCCTCCAACAATAGATGTCACGAACTACAAACCGAACACCGTGAAGGGCCTGGTTTGCGCGTCTCTGTCCTGAAGAAACCCAGAAGTTTGAATTTTGTTGGCGCGAGAGGAAAGCGAGGAATCGGAGCAGGCTGGCATTGCATTTGCTCCTTTCACCCTTGCGGAAAGCCAATCCCAAGCGATCTTCGAGAAAGGAGCATCGCCATGACACGCGCTGCCATTCCGGCACCGTCCGTTCTTGTCCTTGCGGCCCAGACGGCCGAGGAACTCATGGTGCCCAATCCGATTTCTCTACGCGAGGACGCCACTATTCCCGAAGCGGTGGCCCTGATGACCGATCGCGGCTTCAGCGCCGCTCCGGTGATCGATGAGGCTGGACACCCCATCGGTGTCCTCAGTCGAACCGATGTTCTGATCCACGAGCGCGAGCAAGTTCGCCACGCTCTGCCGGCCGAAGACTTTCCTGCCGAGAGATGGCGCTCGCGGCACGAAGGATTTTCTATCGAGATCACCGATTCCACGCTGGTGCGCGACATCATGACACCGACTTTGTTCACGGTCAACGTGAACACGTCCGCCGCTGACGTGGTCAAGCGCATGTGCGATCTGAAAGTGCATCAGTTGTTCGTGGTGGATAACGATGACGCCCTGGTAGGCGTTATCTCCGCTCTGGACATTGTGCGCTCCTTGAAACCAGCAACATGAAAGGTGTGTGCGGTTCTGGCACAGTTGGTCCGAGCCGCGGCCGCAAGGGAATAGCTTACCATCGCTCCCTTGCGGCCGCAGCTTGGAATTTTTTTGTCACTTTTCTCGCTTTTTGGGGACGATATACCGCAACAATTGCAAACCAAGGAATATCACAATCAATGGCACAATCAGAAAACGGAGTTTAGGCCACCATGCGGATAGAATTAGTAGCAATAGTACGCCCCATAGCAGCGAGCATCCTACCAGTGTCATCGTGCCCTTGAAACCGACTTCCTCGGTCGCTTCTTGATACTCCAGTACACTGGAGCGCCGTTTCTCGACACTGCGGCGGGCCGCATCATCCAGTTCCAGGGCCCGGATGGTGTCTTGCCAATTCGGGCACGGTTGAGCCTGTGCCGCGCGCTGCAATACTTGCTCGAATGTATCGATCAGGGCCGGCCAGGGATCCCAGTGCTGCCAATAGTCCTCATGGGACTCGCCATCTGCATCACGCCAGTGGAGGATAGTCGGGCCATTCCAGCCCAGCGGAAATAGCAACTCCGCGCACCCTTCGCTGCCGATCGCGGTCAGACGCCAGCTCGGCCGGCGTTCGCGCGGCAGCAGCTGGACATGAAATAATCCACCTTGCTCGAAACGACCAGCGACCAGCACCGGCACGCCCTCGCGCAATTCTTCCGCTTCGGCGAAGGCCGACACTTCTTGGATCTCGCCGCCGATCGTTCGGAGAATGTCCCAACCGGGGAAAGAAGGCTTGTGGCCGGCGATCCAGACACCGTCAAGCAATTCGCCTTCGACGCTGCGCTCCATCGTCAGCAAACGGAAAGTGCCGATGGGAGAGTTGTTGCCATCTTTGCGGCACACAAACTCGGTGAGGCGGCGGATGGCGGGGTGAGTCGATTCGGGCAACAGAGGTAGGAGAACGCAGCCGGTATCGTTCTGGATCATAGCTGCTTCGTAAGCGATCTCCGGTGTTTGATCGGGTGGATGGACGCACAGGACATGCCGTTCTGATTGCAGCGCGCGGCGGAGCTGCGCCGCGCGCCCACTCGCAGGACCGGCGACAATCACAGCCTCGACAGTAGGATCAGCCAACACTTCCTCGACATCGCTGACCCGGTGCACCTCGCTGCCCAGGCGCTGCAACACCTCCGTGCTCAAGGGCGCTGTATATACGACAAGGCGATGACGCCCGCTCTCCGCCAGAGCGCAGGCCATGTCAACACCATCGGGATGATCTCCCAGGAGTGCGAAACGCATGCGTATGTCCTTATGTGCTTATCTGCTCGCTCTTTTCATCTGCGGACAGAGACACACACCCTCGGATTGCCTTGTTCTTTCAGGGCGGCGTCTTCAAGGGGAGCTTGCGCGACAGGCCGAGCTTGTCCAGGTTGGCGCCAGGGATCCTCCAGCCAGCGAGCCGCTGATCCAGGGACCAGCGGTCGCCGTCGAGGGTACGGATCTGCATCAAATCGAGTTGCGCGCGGCGCAGGCCGGGCGCTCCCCACAGGGCCAGCCAGGCAGCGTGGTCCTCTGGCTTGTCGGGCAAAGGGTTCGCTGCGCAGACAGCCCCAAACCACAGCCGGCGATCGAAGGCGTCATTGTAGCTTTGCCAGATGAGCAGGCCGTGTGCCAAGGCCTCGCCCTCGTAGCGCACCAGGCTGGGCCGATGGATGCGGCCAGCAAACAAATTGACAAATCCACAATCGTGGCTCTGTACGATCACCGGCTCGATGGGCGGTCCTATCTGCTTGACATCGGGCAAGTACAACACGGCACCGCGTGCCGATACCGTCGCATGATCGAACAGATATTGCACATTGGCCTTGCCGGTGCTCCCCACCCTTTCCTCTCCACCTGCTGGGGAGGGAAGAGTGGGGGGGAGCGTGAGGTGGATAGCATCCTCGCCAGCGATCAGCAACGTCTGCGCCAAAAGCAGCCGGGCGCCGATACCTTCGACGGCGATGGCGTCACGGGCCGAGGCGAGAATGCTCTCGTTGACGACGCAAGAGCGAACGCGGTCGGTGGCGCTATCGCCGGAGCCGGCCAAAGCAATCAGGCCACGGAAGGCGACACCGCTGTCCTTGGGCGGCACTTCCAGGCGTGTGTGAAACAAACGCAGATCGCCACCGCGCATTTTGATAAGCCACGGCACCACGCGCGACTGGACCGCCTCAGAGAAACGCAAGTTACCGTTGATGATGCTCAGATTGCCCTGTTCTACCTCGACAAGCGCCTCGGCAGGACCGCGTCCTGCCGGCACGAGGGCAAGCGGTTCCTTCTTCTTTTCTCCTTCCTTCTTTTCCGGCGACGGTTCGAAATAGAGGATCAGATTACTGCCCTTGACGTACAACGGCGTTGTCAAACGTTCGCCATCACCGCTCAAGCGCAGCACTACTTCGGGAGCCAGCCGGTAGCTCTTCTGCACCGTTTGCAGGTAGTTGCCCAGATCGGTTTGATTGAGGTCCACGCGGGCGCCGTGAAATAGTCCATCAGCAGCAATGGGAATTTCCGGAGGACCAGAATCATCAGGCAAAGCAGGTGCCTGGACGGGGTAACGATCGAAGGTCAGAGACAGCCAATTGTCTCGCGCCGGCGGCAGACGATCGAGGTCGCAGCCAAGCGGTTGATCCGCGTCCGTACTGGAAGCGAAGGCGACGACACTGCCGGCTGTGCGATATGTCTTGGCCGGCACCTCGGCCGCTTCAGGAAAAACCGCCGTTGGCCAAGGGTCGCCCAGAACCTCATCGCCTTCGATACGGTTCCAGAGGCGCCGCCAGGCCGAAAGGTCTGTCGCCGGAATTGTCATGGTTCCCGCCAGGAGATTGCCCCAACCAGCATAGAGACAATTAATCGCTTGCCAATGGAGTTGTTTCGGGTGGATGTTGTCATTCAGCTGCAGTAACTCGCCGCCGAATTCTGGCTCCTTGCGGCTAAGCAGCACATCCCAACCCAGCCACTCGAATACGATCGGTGCGATGCCGGTCCCACCGGATTCGGGGTCCGTGGCGCTCACCGCTCGCAACTCCAGCAGGTTCTTGCTGCAGATCAACGTCGAGCGTACGGTTTGGAACCGCGTTGGTCGATCGTTGGCCACCCGAGCTTGCAACAGGGGAGCATCATCGCCGATGAACAAACAATTCTCGAATAGCACTTGTGCTCCCGGCGCCTCGACATCGAGGACCGATATTTTGGATCCGCGCACATAGCAGCGCTCGAAACGGCAACGCCCCGCTTCCGGGCGTGTGCTGAGAAAGCGGGCCAGTGTCACGCCGTCGCGCGGCTTGCCGGCCACCGAGAAAGTGCAGCCGCGAACTGTCAAGTCGCCGTCCTCCACGCGCAACACCGCTGCTTGCTCCGAAGGTGCATCTGGCCATTGGAACGCCAAATGTATGTCTTGTAGAGTCAAGCTGCCGTGTTTGACATCGACAAACACCAATGGACTGGCGGGAGTGGGATCGCGCCGATTGCGGTTGCGCTGCTGTTTGTCCAACACACGTTCGATGTCCCAGACCAGGAGAGGCTGATAGCCCTTGGCCGCTCGAATAACAAGGCTGCGATCGGCGAGGGAGGCGGGAACATCGAAGAAGGGACCGTTATCACGCAACTCGATGATACCCGTAGCGCCTGCCGGGATAGCCGCACAGGCAGCGGCGAGCGAGGGGAAAGTCTTACCCTCCCTTTGGCCCCCCGTTGCGGGGGAGGCCGGCAGCCGGCCGACAATCAGCTCAACTGTCGGCCCCGAAGGAGAGGCCGCGGCCCATGGCGCTTCGATCTCCTTACGAAGCGCGGCGAAATCGATGGGCTTGGAGGGTCGATAAAGAGCGGGCCATTTTGGTTTCTTGGGTGAGGTCGTCTTCGGGGGGGAGCGGGGATCCTGGGGGAGGACTGGCGTCTCGTTCGTCCGCTGAGGTTGTGGAGAGACCGGCGTCTCGTCGGTCCTTTGAGGAGGGAGGATAGGCGTCTGCACTGACGGCAGCGGCGCCGGTGTCCGCTCGGCAAGAGATTTTTCTCGATGCCCGCGACGCAGGGCCAGAAGGACAAGGAGCGCAACGAGAAGAATGATCGCCGTGGCGCCGCCGAAAAAGTACCAGATATAAGGAG
>JAJPHU010000271.1 GCA_021325115.1 Planctomycetota bacterium
GTATGTTGTGAGCGAAATTTTGTAGGGACCGTTGACAACAGGCAGGAGTGCGGATATACCATAAATACAGAGAAGAAAGTTTCCTTATGTTCTCCCCTGCGAGCCGTCACGTCTTCTTGCGGCTTTGCGCAGGTCCGAGAAGCCCTGCGGAAGGCGGGAGGTGAGGAGCCGGCCGCCGATTTACAAGAAACGGGGCCGCAGGGTGGGCAATATCGAGGCTGTTTGCGTGAGGGGATTTCGGAACATACGGACTGGGGTGAAAGAATTATTCTCCCCCAAAAAATGCACGAACGATCACCGATCCTGTCTCGCGTAAGCGGACTCCGGGCCAAGTTTTGACAAGGAGGGACGACAGTCGAAACGTCAACATGGTCTTCGCGGGACCCGTTGCCGGGCTGGATTTCGGCGGATACGGTGGTTGCGGCTTGCATGCAAGCCGGGGCGAAATGCACTCCTCAGCAACCTCAAATAAGACACTTACCGATCTGGCCCGGCTGCGGGTTTCCCTTTTCCCTTTCTAAAGATTTCAGCAGAATACCACTCATGCAGCCTCAGACATCTCCTCTCTCTGACATATACTATCTCTGCCCTGGTGTGGAATTGCACCTGGCCAGTCTGCTTCACTCCTGCAGTCGGGTTTATCGAGTGACCGGCCTGGTCCGCCTGGAATCGGCAGACGCCGTCTTGGAGGGCAGTTCGGTGCGCATCCGTTCGTTGGTTACCGGATTGACAGAAGAAGCATTTCTCGACAAAACCGGCGCCTTCGCCCAAGAAGTGGAGCTACAACCAGAAGCAGACAATCCTCTGGAGTTTGCTGTCTGCGACGGTGTGGGTCGGGAGATGGCGCGCGTCGTCGTCGTGATAAGAGCTGGGGGCGCAGGGCACGCTGCTGGCGTGCCGGCTTCACAGGGCACGCCAGCAGCATGCCCTGTGAAGCCGATTCGTGAGGGGCACAGTCCCTTGCTCGATCCGCCTTGGCCACGCTTCACTCAGCTGGTGCAGCGCTGCCTGAACTTGGCTGCTGAAGTTGCCGATAAGACGGGCCGCGATCCCGACGAGCTATGCGCTCACATTCGTGCTCAGGAGCGCTATGCCGAACAAGCCTATGAGGAGCGCAACCAAATGCTATATCACGAGTGCCAGGACAATCTGGAGAAATATCGCAGCTATCTGGCACAACTATTAGGTGAAACACTGCCGCGTCCGCCGCGTCCGCGCCGTCTGTCGGAAGAAGAAGCCCGTACCGCTATCAATCACTTCCGCGCTCAGTTATCCTTGGTATGGAAACAAGTCCGCGCAAAGCAGCGCTCCGATCTGGAGGCACGTCTGACCGAAATCGCTGCCCAGGCGCGCGGATTGAGTCAACGTGTCAAAAACGATCCGCTGTCCGCGTTATACGAGGTGAACCGATTGGGTACGGAAATCGAGAAGGTAGCGGAATATGTGAATCTCAGCTCTGCTGATCGTACACAACACACGTGAGGACGAGGCGAACCGCTCTTTCCTGGAGAGCTTCAGGAGAGGTACGGCAGGCCATCCCGTAACGCCTGTTCAACGCGATGGTAGGTCCTCCTCGGTCATTCACCGAGGCGAATGTATGCCAACGCCTCTACTTACCATGTATGCGGTAACGGCTGTGGCCGCTCGATTTGATGCGGACCAACCCGAGTTGCGTCCTGGGGAACAGCTAATCTGCTCTCCCCAGGACGCAACCTCAGATGGTGTCATCAGAGAATGCCTGCACCGAAGCCCTCGGTGCGCTTGTCTTCGCGGGCACTGACGGAGCTGGACGCTTCCTTGCGATTGCCGCCGTTGCCGCGGTAGCCGCCACGCGATCCGCTCATTTCACTGACGATCTGCGTGTAGCTGGCGGCGCCGTCGTAATCGCTGTCGTAATCGTCATAGGTGCAGACATAGCCGGGCAGCTTGGCGCGTTCTTTCTCGGCCTGGAACGCTTTCAAGACAGCCGTTTGAATGACTTCGCGGCAGGCCGAATTAATCGGGTGCGCGATGTCGGCATGGAGTTTGACGCGGCCATCAGCGTCGCGCGTGGCCCGATCTTCATCGAGCTTACTGCCGCACTGATTGCAGAAGCGGGCGCGCAAATGGTTTTTGCAACCGCAAGCGGGACAACGATCCGTCAGCTTGCGACTAGGCATGGCCACGAACGAGCCTTTGGTGCCTTCGATGATCTTCAAATCGCGGATGACGAAAGCATCATCGAACGTCACCGAGCAGAACGCCTGCAAGCGCTCGTTCTCATTGCTGTCTTCCATGAGCTTAATACGGACTTCGGTGATAACCACAGTTGTTCTCCTTTTTTTCTGTGGCACACTCAATGGCAACTTCGAACCACAAAAACACGCGCGCCGCCCAGCTCATCCCGTGCTGAATTCAGGGCGCGTGCGAGTCTAAGGGCCTCACCGGGAGTGCGACAGAGGGCGAACACGGTGCTGCCGCTGCCGGTCATCAGCTGTCCCGCAGGCCCCAGGCCGGCCAGTCGTGCCAACAGGCTGGCCACAGCAGGACAAAGCTGCTCGGCCGCCGGCTGCAAGCGATTGTGCAGCTGCCGGCCAAGTTCGCTTACATCTCCTTCCACCGCAGCCTGGCGAAGGGCCGCGCCGGATCGCGGCGGGTTGGGCACTGTCACGCCGCGAAACACTTCCGCTGTAGATAAACCTACCGGCGGAGTAATCAGGACCAAATCGAGCGCTCGACTCAGCCGCAGCGGCTCGACTTGCTCGCCGCGTCCGGTGCACCAGGCCGCCGGCGCAGCGAAAAAGAACGATACATCGCTTCCTAACTCGGCGCCCAGCCGGATCAGCTTGTCTCGGTCCCAGCCCAGACGCCACAGGCGATTCAGTCCGGCAAGAGTAGCGGCGGCATCGCTGGAACCGCCAGCCAATCCGGCCGCCATCGGAATGCGCTTCCACAGGCGAATGCTCACGCCGTCGGATCGACCGGACTCGCGCCGCATCAGTTCGACGGCGCGCCAAATGAGATTATCTGGCCCGGTCGAGAGAGAGGGGTGATTGCAGCGAAGCGCCGTTGCTTGCGAGGTTTCCTCCGTGAGTTCCAGGGTGTCATACAGGCTGACAGCCATCATCAGGGTTGCCAGTTCATGGTATCCATCCGGCCGCCGCCCCAGTACTTCCAAAAACAGATTCACTTTGGCCGGCGTCCATATACGGACAGCCAACGTCGAGTGTCGCATCAACATGAGGTTTGGTTTACAAGAGGCGTCCCTCCATGGATGGTTGACGAGTCTAGAGGCATTTTAACTGAACTCGATCCGCGAGCAAGCCACCATCGTCTTGCCGTCTTCCGTCAAACCGGCATCGATAATACCGGCACCTGGGCGCAGCGTCAAGCCGGCTCTTGGCAAGGATCAGA
>JAJPHU010000259.1 GCA_021325115.1 Planctomycetota bacterium
GTCGACTTTCACGAACCGCTCTTCGCCGTTGACGATCACCGTTTCCCGCTTCGGCTCGATCTTTTTCCGCTCGAAGCCCAACTGTTTGGCTGCGGCGGTGCAACTGTCTTTCCGCGCGGTCGCCGGCAGGTGAGCTTTGGCATTAGCCGCTGACCGACGTGCAGGGTCGACCGCAAGCACTCTGCGACGGCAAACCCTTGCCGCTGTTTTCGTAAACAGAAAAGACACGTCCACGGCCCTACCACTGCGAGGCGCCCAGAATGCGGAAACAGCAGCACCGCTTCCCACCCCAATGGCCAACTCCAGGGCGGACGAATGCGTGCCACGAAACTCGTTTTTTTGTTGCCATGAGCGTATCGGACGGTTAGCCTAAGTTCAACCATATGAGGATACGCCCATGCACGCTCTGACCGCACCGCAATTCAGCGATCCGCCAAGCCAAAATGTAAACAGGCGAGCAACCCCCGCTTTCGGGCACCGTTTTGCCACCATTTGCTGGAACCGGGCTATGATATCCGAACAGTCCAGGAACTGCTGGGGCATGAGGACGTGAGTACCACGATGATCTACACGCATGTTTTGAACCGAGGTGAGCAAAGGGTCCAAAGCCCACTGGACGATCGACGAACAACTTTCTGAGGGTTACATTGGTGGAACCATGGAAGCCCAGGTAGCAAGATTCGGCTAGAGCGGGAACGAATCCCAGGAAGGAAGGCGGGGCTGCGCCAGGTGCATTAGTGGGATAGCTAGCGCAGGGCGTCATCGAGGCTCAGAAGGAACAGCAGCCGAAGCAGTAGATCTTGTGCCGAACCAAGCTGCAGCAGTCAGCACTGTCGCGAGCCGTTGCCTGCCTCTTGGGTTTCTGGCATGATAACGGAGAAAGCCTGCCCGATAGGATTGCCGGCATGCCACTGCCTGGATTCAACGAACACGGTGACCTGCCGGAAGGTAGGTACCTCGCTTCGCTTTCGGAGGTTCTTGCTCGATTCGGGGCGGGGACGCCCCGGCGCGTCGCTGTGACCGACCGGCTTCGTCGAATCTACGCCTTGGCGGTGGCGACCGGCCATTTGGACCGGTTGGTCGTTTTTGGAAGTTACGTTTCCGACACGGCTGAGCCGAACGACGTCGATGTGATTCTGGTGATGCGGAACGATTTCGCCGTGGAACGCTGTCCAGCGGATTCGTTGGTCCTATTCGACCACACTCGGGCCAACGACGAGCTGGGGGCAAGTATCTTCTGGGTACGCCCCAACATGCTACTTGGTGAGCCGCTGGAGCAGTTCCTGGCCTATTGGGAGCTAAAGCGAGACGGTCGCCGCCGAGGCATCGTGGAGATTCGACCATGATTCAGAACGATCAGGAGTTGGCCGTTACTCGGGAGCGGATCTCCTATTTCCTCGACCTGCTGGCGCGCTTGCGCGTAAGCAGCCGCCCGGAGGAGTTGCCACTTGTGACGAGTGGATACCGCGCCGAAGTCGAACGCATGCAGCGTGAGGTCTTGGATTACCTCACGCGGCCGGCGCAGGCACCGGCGAAGGCTGGCTGAATGGGCGGCCGCGCCGAACCAAGCTGCGGCAGCCGACGGCGGCCCATCATAAGGCCTTTTCATGGCGTGTAGCTCACTCGGTCCCCGCCGCAGCTGGCGGGGTCGTTCGGCGAACGGAGGGTTCCAGTTGGTAAGGGTCGAAGAGTCAGCGCCTCTTGGCCTCTCCGCCACACGCCTCAGCTTTTTCACTTTCTTTCTGTTGACATCCTTACCTCGGTGGGTAGAATCACGTCTTGAACCGGGGTGGACGGGGCGTGCGGAGTCCGCTGGACGGCCTGGGGTGAGGCCGGGGAATGCAGCCTCAGCGTTACCCGATTAGGCCGCAGTGACGACAGCCTAACGCGGCGGCGACGCGGGGCAGCTCTCTGGCGGATGAGATTACCACGACAGGACTTATGGCATTGGTGAGTGCAAAAGCCTATCCAGATTAGGCCGCAGTCAGTGCAGCCGGGATGGTCCCGGGAATGCAGCCGAATCATTGTTAGCCGGCATGTGCGGCGGTCGATGGAGCAAGCGATGTCCATTCTCACTGCCTGTCCGCGTTGCGGGGCGAAGCTGAAGGCACCGGACGCGGCTGCCGGAAGAACGCTTGCCTGCCCGAAGTGCGGGGACACGGTTGCCGTTCCGGGCGGCCCAAGCGCGCGGGCCAGAGCAGCCCCGGCTCCTCCACCGCCGGTCCACAGGCCAGACCCCGATACCGAGGGCTTCTCCCCATACGCTCAGGCGGATCCAGAACTACCGCTGATGGTGACCGAGTATATCACCCAGCACCTGATGCCTGGCGAGCGTCTGATCGCGGTCACCCGCATTCACCCAATGGTGATGCTGGTTCCGGGGATCTTCACCGCTCTTGGTTTGCTCCTGGGTTTGGGAATTGTCGCCGGTGAGAAAGGGATCGGCTTCGTGTGCGTCGGGTTGCCGATGGCCCTGATCGCAGGCATCGCCCTTCTCTCCTTGCTGGTCCAGCGAATGACGACGGAATTCAGTTGCACGGATAGGCGAATCCTGATCAAGTCCGGGCTGCTGACCACCCAACTGCGGGAGATGCCCCTGGCAAAAGTTGAAGCACTGCTCATGCGGCAAGGTCTGTTCGGCAAGTTGTTCGGGTATGGCACATTGGTCTTCAAGGGGAGTGGCGGCACGCGGAGGACATGCAGCAACATCGAGGAACCGTTTGCCTTCTATAAACGGGTTCAAGAGCAAGTCGCTGCTGCCCAGGGGAGCAAGTGAAGGGGGCGCCGGCGAACCAATCGCTGCAGCAGACCGGCGGGGCATGATGGCTTTTCCAGGTTCAACGGCTCTCCAGCCCCGCCGGCAGCTGAGCGTGTCGTTCGGCGAAGGAGGCGCAGCAGATGATTACCGCCTCGGAACTGGCCGGCTTCATCGCCGCTCACGCCATCTGGTGCGTTTCGGACGCCGACGGCCTCGTCCCGATGGTCGCGTTCACCACCGAGGATGGGCAGCGGAAGCTGGAACGGTTGGTGTTCGACGACGCGGGTGCGGCCGTCGAACATGGCCGGAAGCGGCTGGAGGACGACCCGCTCAGCGCCAACGACGGGGTGCTGGCCTACGACGGCCGGATCACCGTTGAGGGCGGCAAGCTGGACGCGATCATCCTGGAGATGCGGTCCTACGGGTTCCCGCGGGCCAAGGCGGCGATCGCGGTGCCGTACACGCCGGCCAGCTCCGGCCGCTTCCGAGTCCACAGGCCGAAGCTGGTCGAGTGGCAGGAGTGCGACGACTTCGACATGGACGCCGCGTTCGAGGCGTTCTTCCGGGGGGTCGATTCGCACGAGCAGGGGGCCAAGGTCTGGAACACGGCCCTGGACCAGAGCAAGTAAGGCAGGCCGAACCCGGCGCTGCAGCAGACGGCGGGGGCATAACGGCTTTCCGAGGTTCGTAGCTCCAGCTGCCCCCGCCGCTGCTGAGCGGGGTCGTTAGCCAGCCCGAGCCGACGCCGCTGTGGGTGCAACGGCTCGACGCGCTCGACGCCAACTGCGGAGAAGGGAAGCCGACCTCCGCCTGATGACACGGCATGGTAGCCAAACGCAGGGCAGGGAGCGCCTGCCCCCTTGCTGAGAGTCACCACCATGATCCGAAGTGCTGTTCTTCGTGGCCTCGATGTTTTCCCTGTCGAAATCGAGATCGGCCTGAACCGAAGTCGTGCGAGTTTTGGCATCTCGGGGTTGGGCCGGAGGGAAGTTCAAGAGAGCCGGCATCGGCTTCAAAACGCTCTTCAGGCGACTGGTTACCAGTGGCCGGAAGGAGCGATCACGGTCAACCTGGCTCCTGCGGATGTCCCCAAGAGTGGGACGGCGTTGGACCTCGGTATTGCCCTGGCGTTGCTTGAAGCGACCCGCCAGATTCGCCCGGCTCTCACTTCCCCGATTTTTGCTATCGGGGAACTTGGTCTCGAAGGAGCCGTTCGGCCTATACATGGAGCGCTTCAAATAGCCCGCAAGATTCCTGACGGCAGCGTCCTGATCGGGCCGAAAGAGAACAACGATGAACTGGCCCTTCTTCGCCAAGTCCCGGTTCAAGTGAGGAAGAATTACACCCCGTATGTGGTCCAAGACCTGGGGGAAGCGGTCAATACTGTCGAGGCGAAAGCGACGCCCCTTGCGAGAATACTGGCCGCCACGCTTGAATCGGCATTCCATGCAGGAGTGGATTTCTCGCAGGTCATAGGGCAAAAGCGAGCCAAGCGCGCCCTGGAAGTTGCTGCCGCGGGCGGCCACAACGTCCTATTGGTTGGTCCGCCAGGCGAGGGCAAGAGCCTGCTCGCCAAAGCCTTGCCCACGATTCTTCCCAACCTGACTCCGGCGGAAGTCATCGAGTTGACCGCGATCTACAGTGCGGCCGGGCTTCTTCCGTCCCGACATGCCTGGGTCAATAAGCGGCCCTACCGGGTTGTCCATCATACGACCTCGCGGCAAGCGCTGGTCGGAGGTGGCACAGGGTTTCCGCTCCCCGGTGAAATCACCTTGGCCCATCGGGGCGTACTCTTCCTCGATGAGTTACCCGAATTTGGTCGCACTCTCTTGGAGACGCTGCGCCAGCCTCTGGAAGATGGTTTTATTCATCTCCGGCGAACTGGGGGTGCCGCCCGGTATCCGTGCGAACTGATCCTGGTTGCAGCAATGAATCCTTGTCCCTGTGCGCGAGATGGCGAAGCCATCTGCAAGCGCTGCGAGTACCGCCTTTCGGTAGACGAGCCGCAGTGCCCCCGTTGCGGCTCGGGCGACCGCCGTTCCCTTTGCACGTGCACCGAGCATGAGAAGCGCGCATACAAAGGGCGGCTGAGCGGTGCCATCATGGACCGGATCGATTTGAAGGTGCGGGTCGGCGCCCTTTCGCCTGAAGAGCGGTTCGCTTCACCCAACGGAGAGGATTCCAGAACCATCCGCCACAGGGTTCAGGCTGCGCGAGAGATCCAGGCACGCCGCTACTCGGGCACGAACATTCTGGTGAATGCCCGCATTCCCGGTGGCTTGGTTCGCCAATACTGCGAGCTGCACCCGTCGGCCGAGGCAACCATGCGTCAAGTCGCAGTAAGGGTTCCGGAGTTGACAACCCGCGGCCACGACAAGCTGTTAAAGACAGCCCGGACCGTCGCTGACCTGAATAACTCCCCGGTCATCTACAAGAAGCACATTGTCGAGGCCGCCGAACTTTGCGGCCACGAAACCGTGCGCAACTTCTTGTTGAGCCTGGAGGAGATGGACCTGTGCCCCAGCTGCAAGGGGCCTGTTGACGCGCGGCATCGGTATTGTCCAGGTTGCGGATACGTTCTCCGCGCTGTGCAGGTGTAAGGGATTTGGGCGGGGCTGGCTAACAGGTTTATGGCCTCCTTTGTCAAGAGGCGTGGAGAAAGCGGAGAGACCAAAACGTTGCACCTGACCGGGCCGCCATTTTGGTTTTGCGCGGTGCAAAGTCTCCGCAGGTGGCCCCGCCCGGCTGCTGAGCGGGGTCGGGCGGCTGCTTGGAGCA
>JAJPHU010000017.1 GCA_021325115.1 Planctomycetota bacterium
TTGAGATGCCCTTGCAGGGCGTTGCGGGCGGGAAGATTTTGTCCGATCTCGCAAAACGGAACAAGGCCAAGAACTTCTTAGAGCTAGCGGACCAAACCTCCTCCCCCATAAGAGGGAGGGAAAAGCCCCCCAACCCTCCCCCCCAAGGGGGAGGGAAAAGTCCGTTAGCCCTTAGGGTGTGTCGCTCGATTTTGGTGCATAGGAGGACTTATGTGCGAGCGGTCTTTTCCTTCCCTCCTTGTGGGGGAGGGAGGGGGAAAGAATGCGGAGATAGGGCCGGCGTTACCATTCCCGTTACGCTGCCAAAGCCAACCCGATAGCCGTCGCCCTGACACCAGGCTGTCATTGTGACGCTATCGCCGTCAAGTAGAAAGGTGCGTGTTTGGCCGCCTATGTTCACAGGTCGTGTGCCGCGCCAGGACAATTCCAGCAGGCTGCCATACGAATCCGGCGTGGGACCGCTGATGGTGCCAGAAGCCAACAGATCACCGGGCCGTAGATTGCAACCGTTGACGGTATGATGGGCCACTTGTTGAGCGAGTGTCCAGTACAGATAGCGGAAATTCGAGGTGCATATCCGTGTCGCTTCGCCCATCTTCTCGCCCCGCAAATGCACTTCTAGATGGATGTCATAGGTTGTTCGCGTTGATTCCTGCAGGTACGGCAAAGGCGGTGGATGTTGCGGCACTGCGGTCACACGGAACGGCGCCAGTGCCTCCATCGTCACTACCCACGGCGAAATCGAAGTGGCAAAGTTCTTGCCCAGAAAGGGACCGAGCGGCACGTATTCCCATGCTTGAATATCGCGGGCACTCCAGTCGTTGAGAAGCACCATGCCGAACAGGTGCTCTTCGGCTTCCGCGATCGGGATAGGCTGGCCGAGAGCATTGCCCGGCCCGATAAAGGCGGCCATCTCCAGCTCGAAATCCAGGGATCGACTCGGACCATAAATCGGCGCGGCTCCCCCCCCTGTATTCTCCCCCGTTCCAGGAGGGAGCATCTGGCCGCACGGCCGGCGTACCTCAGTGCCGCTGACAATAATAGAGCTAGATCGTCCGTGATAGGCAACCGGCAGATGCAGCCAATTGGGTTGCAGCGCCTTGTCCGGGCCGCGGAACATGATGCCGACATTGCTGGCATGTTCGCGTGAGGAGTAGAAGTCGGTGTAATCGCCGATGTCCGCCGGCAGCAGCATCTCGACCTCGGCCATCGGCACCAGCACGCGCGCCCGCAGCTCGGCGTTATCGCGCAACGCCGGCTCGTCGGCATCGAGGAGCTGCTGAAGGCGTTGACGGACCTGGCTCCAGACGGTGCGGCCCTGGGCCATGAAGGCGTTGAGCGTGCCGCTGTCGAAGACGCGCCGGCCGTGCAAAGCAGGAACAGCGAGCCAACCCAGCGCTTCCAGGACAGTCAGATCGACGAGGAAATCGCCGATGGCCGTGACGATGCACCGCTGACCTCCCCGACGACAGACGCCATAGGGGATATTTTGGATGGGGAAATGAGATTCTGCCGAAACAGGCACAAAGGAGCGCTTCATGAAAGGTATCTCCTCCCAGGCGAACGGCTGGCGGACACCGGCCGTTCGCCTGCACTCAGTCTAAGCGCGTCGGCGCCAGGAGGGTATCGCGTTCCAGGTATTTCGTCCCCCACAACCAGAGGATGCCGCCCAGCAGCACCATAATCGAGACGAAGCCAAACGCCCAGCTCAGGTTGGAGACCCCGGCGATGGCGCCCATGACCGCTGGCGAAATAGCATCGCCGAACAGATGGATGACGAGGATGTTCAAGGCAAAACCAGGCGCACGCAGCAGCGGATGCGTGACGTTGGCCAAGATAGTGTTCGTCGGTCCTGTGTTGAAGAAGAGGAAGAACACAAAACAGACCAGCGGTATCCAGGCATGAGGGAAGGGCAGAAAGATCATCAGCAGCAGCATGGGGAAGGATAAGACCAGCGCCGTTCCGGAAACGAGAAAATACGAACCAGGAAAGCGTGGCCGCAGCCAATCGCCGGCCCAGCCGCCCAGCAAGGTCGCCGCCAGACCGGTCAGCGCCGTCATGGCGCCGAAGGCTGTCGTCGGGTGAATGCCTGCCAGCGGTGCAGCGCCGCGCTCCTCGAAATAGCCCGGCGCCCAGAAGGCCAGGCCGCCCATCGCGAAAGTCATGGCCGTCATGCCCAGGGTATTGAGGACATAGGAAGGCGTTTGCAAAAGCACCAGGTAATCCGACCAGCGCTCGCGCATGCGTTTCTCCGTCCCCTGCCTGCGCAGCGGGTCGGCCATCTCTTCACTTTGGCCGCGACGCGGTTCGGGCATCAGGAAACACCACAAACCGAGCAGCAGACCGGGCAGCACCACCAGATAAAATGCGACTCGCCAACTCCCTGTTGCCTTCAGCACGCCGTCGCCCAGGGCGTAGCCCAGCGCACCGCCGAAAGGAATCGCTGCATAGAACCAAGCGAGAATCCGGCCGCGCCGCTCTTTGGGATAGAGATCGGAGATCATGTCTGGGGCGACGGGACCGTAAGCCCCCTCACCAAAGCCGACGCAGCAGCGCGTCAACAACAAGACGAGATAGACGGTGGCCAGGCCGGAACCGCCGCTGGCGAGGCTCCACACGATGACGCCAATGCCGATGATCGCCCAGCGGCGCATGCGGTTGGCCAACCAACCGAAAAGCGGCGCCGTCGCCATGTAAGTGATGAGGAAGGCAAAGGACAAGACGCCCATCCAGAATTTGGCCTCGGTCGGCTCCTGCTTTTTTCCATTCTGGGGATCTGCGATGGGCGGAAAGAATTCGGCCCGGATGCTCGGCTCGACGGCGGCCAGCACTTGGCGATCGATATAGTTAAATAAATTAATCAAGACCAACAGCGTCAGCGCCAGCCGCGTCGGACCCGTTTCCTTCATGTTATCCTTGCTCCGAAAATGCCGGTCTTCCTCGACCGGAGGAGTGTACACCGTAAGACCAGGACGTACAATACAAGGTAAGGCCACATTCCAAGTACAGGAGATCTCACGCCATGAAACGTATTTTGACTCTCGCTGCTGTCGCTCTGTTATTCGCTGCTGCTCCGCTGTCCGCTGCCGGACTGACCGGCCAATACATCGAAGCTCGCACCACCGACGTGTGGACCGGTCCGTGCTTCGCCAACGCCGACATCAACCTCGGCGGCAAGCACGCGATCATGGCCTGGAAAATCGATAAAGGCCAGTGGAACAAAATTTCTCTCGATGGTCTGGGTGTCGTCGCCGTCTTGGCTGCCAGCGATACACTCGGCACACCGCAGACGGGCCGGGGCAAAGCGGTCCTGATCGTCGATGAACGGGCCAACCGCGAACAGAAAGACGCTCTCATCGCCTTTGCCAAGCAGCAGGGCGGGGCATTGCTCGGCAACGTTGTCGCCATCCAAAGCGCCCGTGTGGAGCTGAGTGTATGCAATTGTGCGGAAGGCGGCTGCGGCACGCTGCAAGCTGGTGAGGCCCGTATCCAGACACGCTGCCTCGATCACAAACATGATAAAGTCTGCGGCAACGAATCCGCTTTCTTCCCGCCCTTGGCCCGCGATGTCCAGGCGCAGCCAGCCCTGGCCACCGAGAACACCTATACCGGCAAGGGGCTGGACGGCACCTGGAAGGACAGCGGCCGTCGCAGCGCTTATCTGGGCACTTTCACCATTCGCTAAATCGGTTATCAGTTAGCGGTTTTCGGTTTTCAGGGAAAGAAGGAATATAACGCCTTGAACCGTGAAAACCGAAAACCGATAACCGAAAATCGAAAAACCGGAGAACCCTCTATGCATGTGCGTCCCTTGGCCGGTGTGGCCGTTTGGCTTGCCTGGGTAATTCTGCCTGTCTTCGCTGCGGATGGAACGGAGTACCATATCAAGATGGTGGACCAAACGCCTGCTCCCAAGGAAGTACCGGAGCCGGTCCGCAAACTGCTTGGCGAACGCTGCGTACAGCTATTAGGCGCCAAGGACGACCTTCTTGCCGAAATGTGGTTCCGCAAGGACATGCCCGTCAAGGCCACCGAAGCCCAGATCAACAACGGTCTGACCTACGCCGAAGTGCCGGAAACAACTCTCTTCGGTGTCATCCGCTTCCCCAAGCAATTCACTGATTATCGCAAGCAAAAAATCCCTGCCGGCGTCTACACGCTGCGCCTGGCCAACCAGCCGATGGACGGCGATCACATGGGTACGGCTCCGTACAGTGAGTTTTTGCTACTGACGCCTGCTGCGGATGATAAGAAGCCGGACACGATGGAGGCAAAAAAGCTGCATGAGATGAGCGGCAAAACCACCGGCGGCCATCCCGGCGTACTGCTCTTGTTTCCCGGTACAGGCGCCGGCGCAATGCCCAAGCTGGAAAAGAAGGAAGAAAATCACTGGGTATTGTTCTTTCTCCTGGATACCAAGGCCGGCGCCAAGAAAGCTGTCTTGCCCGTCGGACTAACGCTGATTGGCGTGTCGTCTTCGGCGTAATCCGCAGGGAAATCGAACCGATGATGGCCACAATCTTTGAAAAAGCGGAACCGATAGTCTCATGTATCCCCACCGAATTCGCTTGCGCGGCCCGTGGGAGCGTGAGCTGATTGACACCGGCCGCGTCCGTTTCCGCCGCCGCTTCGGTTATCCCGGACGCATCGATGCCTACGAACGGGTGTGGCTGACTTTCGCAGGCATCGGCGGCAAGGCCGAGATTCGGCTCAACAGTCATTTGCTGGGATGCATTATCTCCCCAACCGGCGCAACACCAGCCCCACCTGCTTGCGAGTTCGAGGTGACGCCGTTATTGCGACCGCGCAACGAATTGGTAGTTGAAATTGAGGGCGCCGCCGAGCAAAGCAGCTGGGAGGGCGACGTGGCCTTGGAAGTCCGTTGCACCGCCTTTCTCCGCGATTTGCGCACCTTTGCTATCCAAAAAGGAGAAAAAGTAGATTGGCATGTGTCCGGCCAGGTTGTTGGCACAGCCGAGCGGCCTCTGGAGTTGTATCTTCTGCTCGATCGCTCGGTGGCGGGCTATCAGGTGGTGACAGCGACGGCAGAGGGACAGCCTTTTGAGTTTCTTGTGCCGGACTTGCCAGCGGTAAATCGGCTCATCCAGGTCGATCTGGTGAACGGGGCGGTTGTTTGGTATACCAGTGTCAGCGAAGGGACGCTGGAAACGTTGTGTGACGAGGAAAAATAGATCGATATGCAAATTCATGCGTTGACATTGTCTGTCACCGAACAAGAACTCAATGAATTGGCGGCGGCGTTGCCCCTGGGCAAAAACAGTATTCAGAACCTGCGCATTCGCTTGACGTCAGACGGGATCGTCGTCCTGGGCGAATATCCAGCCCTGCTTATGAAAATGGCCTTTGAGACGTTGTGGGAAGTGAAGGGCGCCGGCAACATCGTGGAGGCGCGGCTGATCTCGGTGAAGGTAGCGAACCTGCCGGCTGCACTGCTGCGTACGGTGTTGTTGAGAATGCTGCGCGATCTGTTGGCGCAGGAACCAGGCGTGTGCGTCGGGGACGATTCCATCCAGGTCGATTTGAGCAAACACACCATCCTCCAGAAGCTGCGCCTGGGCATCCATCTGACAGCGGTACAGTGCCGCCCAGGGAACCTGGTGATCGAAGCGAGATCGGCGCTTGTGTGATGAAGCACGAACCGAAAGCGTAAAGACTACCGGAAAAAACTCCTCCTCCCTTGTGGAAAGGGAGGGAGTGGGAGGGGAAGTGCAAGTGGGCTAAGGGCGAGCGGACTTTTCCCTCCCTCCTTGTGGGGGAGGGTTGGGGGGAGACACCACCTCAGCCCTCCCCCACGAGGAGGGAGGAGGTTGGGTCCGCTAGTTACCCTGAAAATGAGCCACAGATCCTGGTCGCCTGTCCAGAGAATCTGGACAACTTTTCATAATCTCTGGGTGCCGCGTAGCGGCATGACGACCCTAAGGAGTTTCGCCCTCACCTACCCGGGGGGAGGGAAATGTCTGCAACCCTCTCCTACCAGGGGGAAGAAGCGTTGCTTTCGTTCGCTCTTGGACCCTCCGAAGGCCAACCCCGGTTGAACTACTTTCTCCGCGGCCACGGGTTCGCGTGTACCTCGCGGGTCAGATAACGCTGTCGATACTCCCGGTGCTCCGCATCGTCCGGATAATGTTGTTCGGGACTATAGGGATAATTGCGCATCGCCTGGAACGGCAGCGGTTCGATGGTCGCTCCGTGGGCCGTGGACAAAGCCGTGTCCTTGCAGTAGCCGGCGGTGCGGAGGACAAAGCTGCGTTTCCAACCGGAGGGCAGCGGCGGCAACGAAGCGGCATCGAAGCGTACAGTCAGATCATCGCCGGGACCAAAGATGACGAAGCGATCGTCGCGCTGTTGCAGCAACTCGGTCACCTCGCCGAAGCGGGTCAAGTACCCCGACTGACCTACCAACGGCACATCGGCAGCGTGATGGTAGTCGTACAGTTTCGGCAAGCGGCCGTCAGGGGAATACTCAGCAGGAATGTGTCCCGCCTCCAGAGTTGCTTGATGCACGTCGAGACAAGCCGTCCGAACCGAGCCGTGGCCGTCTGGAAGCGGTTGGGCCACAAACACCTGGTCCCAACATATGTGCATATTGGTACGCAGACGCAGAAGGCAGCGCGGACCGGTCAGTTGGCCGGTGACATCGACGAGCATCCGGCGCGACATGCCTGCCGGGAAACCAGGCTCGCCGAGCGAACGCCACTGGCCGGACTCCTCCTGTCGTTCCAGTACCGGCCATTGCTCGCGAATGCCGACCTGATGGGCCGCCCAACTCGATTCCGGGAACGGATACTCAGTCCAGCCGGCCAGGCACAGATACAGCCGATCGTTCGGCCCGAACGCCGCCAGGCGATCCCCGAAATCTAGCTCGATACTGTGTTCCTTGGCGAAACCGATCCAGGGGAGTTTGGCGAAATCGTCCACGGCAACGCGGTCCTCATGGCGCAGGGTTGCGGTCACATCGCGGCCCCGATGATCGCGCACCCCGAGCGGATAAATTTCTTTGCGGAAAGCGACAAGCTGCTGGCTTGGCGGCGGTCCCGCTGTGACGAAGCGCTCCTCCGGATAGACGCACACGTCCGGCGGATGATCGACAACTACCAATTGAAGAGAATCGAGATACGTTGTTTCGTCCATGGGCTCCGTGATTTTGAAGACGTACTGGCCATCGCGTGGCGTCAACTGTTCGGCAGAGATAGCAAGCGATTCTTCCGAGCGCGGCGGACGGTAGCCCCCTCCTGCTCCCCCCATTAGGGGAAGGGAAGGAGAAGAGACCGGCTCGCCGATGGAGCCAGCGCCGAGGAAGTCGTTGACAAAGACGAAGCGCCGGCCGTTCCAGGCGAACAGGATGGGACAGGAACCGGGCAGCCGATTACGCTGAACGATGCGGTAGAGCTTGCCAGCACTCAGGTCTGGAGAGGGATATTGTGTATCGAGTTTATCTGCTTCGGCTTGCAAAGTGCCATCCGGCCAACGCAAGCTCAGGACTTCGACGCGCGGATAGCGGCCGAGGCCAAAGAGCAACGGCTGCCGCTGTTGACCGAGTCCGGCACAGAGCGTGGTGTTTTCCTGGCCAGCCCACAAACTGCCAGCCTGGGCCACGGCCCAGGCACCGACGCCGTCATAGTTGCAGCGCGTATGATAGAACCTGTCTTTGGCGCGCCGGCCTACGAGCCGTACAAGAACGCCTTGGCCACCATTGCCGCGATTCTCGTACAAGTGCAATCCTTGGCTCTCAGACCAGACGAACAAATCCGGATTGATGTCGCCGTTGGCATCGCCGACGGCCACGGCAAGCAGGTCGGGCGGCCACTCACTGTCTCGGGCGAACGCCTCGGCTTGCGGGAGCAGTTTGCCGCCCAGGTTCTGGTACAGTATCGGAATCCCCTGCCGGCTAAGGCCCACCACATCAGTCCAGCTGTCCAGGTTCAGATCCACGGCCACGGCCTGGCGCAGCGGCGCTCCCGCCAGAAGTTCAACCGTGAACCCGTCCGCCAGGGATTGTTGGCCCGGCTGAATACGATTGTGGAGAAGCTGCGGCCGCCCCGTCGCAGAAAGCAGTAGCAGGTCGGAGTGGCCATCGTGATCGAGATCGAGTACCAGCACCCCGTTCCACGGCGCCGCGGCCAAAAGGGTCTCCGGCAAGGCAGCAGGACGGAATTGCAGGATACGATCATTGAGGACCACCGCCGGCGCTGCCCGTTCGGGCAAGAAAAGAAAATCGAGGTCGCGGTCGCCGTCCAGGTCGCTGAGCGCCGCTCCTACCAGTGGTCCGGGCAGTCCCTGCAAGGAAGGCAAGGAAACCTTCGCAAACTTACATGCCAATGGAGGAGATTTTTCCTCTGGATTATCCATTAAGGGCGGTGCTCCTTGATGGAGGTACACAATGGGCCCTCCGGCCGGTTTGACCTTCGCACCGCCTAGCCGCTTGACCGCTTCGTCGGCGTTGGCAGCAAAAGGGCAGACGACCAGATCCAAATCGGCGTCCTGGTCGAGATCGACAAACGCCGCGCCCAAGACCACAGAAGTAAGTTCGTGGAGCGTCGCCTGGGCGGTCACGTCTTCAAATCGACCCTGGTCGGTATTGCGAAACAATTTCTGCATGCCGACGCCGGTCAGCAGCAGGTCGGGTAATTCGTCATTATCAAAATCGCCGACGCAGCAGCCCAAAGTGGGATGCGGTCCGGCAAGGCCTGCTTCGGCCGTGACATCGGTAAAACGTCCCTCTCCCTCGTTGCGCAACAACAGGTCGCGCACCTTGCCGTTCTCGACCACGGCGCCCGCCAAAAACAGGTCCGGTTTATCGTCATTGTTGTAATCGAGCACGACCATGGTGGCGCCGAAGCGGGTACGCACCAGTCGCCGCACTTCGCCGACAGCATCGGGACCCAGGTCTGCGGCCTTGGCCCAACGAGCGCCGGGAGCCAGCTGCACTTTCAGTGCTTCCCGACGCTGAAACAAAGGAAGCGGTCCCGTTTGGGGAGAGACAAGCGGATCGCCGCTGCGGCCAATCGCCTCCGCATAAGGCCCCATTTGGCTATACTTCACCCCGGTGACGTTGCCCCATTCCTTGCTCTGCAAGGCTTGAAATTCCTCCAACAGTCGGTCCGCCCGTTGGGGGTCCTGAGTGCGGAGGTTCTGGCCCAGGCCATAGATGGCGCCGCTGAGATGACGGTTTAACTTCAAGGCTTTTTCATAACACGCCGTTTGTTCCTCCACCTGGTCGCTTTTCAGCGTGCCTAGCCAGTACCAGCTGTAGGCGTCCTGAGGATCTTTGCGCAGGACGGCTTCATAATGTTTGATCGCCTCCAGCGGATCTTTTTGATGCATGAGCAGAAGCCCCAAGCAGAAGTGGGCGTGCGGATTGTCCGGCTCGCGGCGCAAGACCTCCTCGAAGACGTCTCGACACCGCGGCAGTTGCGCGGGGTCATCGCCTCCGGCGTTGAGCAAGGCAATGCCGAGATTGATGCGTCCCGGCAGCCAGTCCGGCGCCAGGCGAACGACTTTCTCGAATTCCCCTACAGCTTCGGGGTAGTGGCCGCCGGTTAGGACCGTGATCGCGTAATGGTTTTGACGGTAGACTGCGTCCCAGTCCACCGGCCGATACAGCCACCACCAGGCGATGCCGCCGGCCGCCGCCACAAACACAACGATCAGGACGGTCCACAGACCCCAGCGACGCCGGGGCCGGGCCGAGTGGGGAGCAAGGTTTGCGTCACTCATGGCTGGTTCCTCGTGGATGAAGACAGACGCATGGCGAGGCGGCTTTGGCCAGATGTGCCTTACGTGCCACCTGGTATGCAGCCAAATTCGCTTTGTTTACTGGATCCGGTTACTCCGAAATCACCGGCACGCTTGAACTTTTTTAGCATTTGCGAGCTTGGGAAAGCGGCAGAGCCGCTGCCCTTTGGGGCGGAAAGAAGAACAGGTTTCCGTCAGCAAGAGGTTTGCCTCCCTCTACCACAATTCGTTTTGCCAGAGCCAGCTTTATTCCCTTGGCAATCAATCCTGCTTCGACGTCTGCTTCCACTTGGGCAGCCGTTTTGACAACATGGCCGGTTGTGGGATCGATAGCGTCCTTATATGTGTTGTGGGTTCTCACCGTGAGCCTCTCCTTCTTCCGTGTCTTCCGACAAATAATTCTACAGCATTCCTCTATAGCTGGCGAACAGCCGGCGTAGGTAGAAGCTGCACCAGCTGGCTTACGTCGGCCGTTCGCTATGGATACGCCTTTTTCCTGTGGCAATAGCCTGGTCGTTGCTCTCCAACGTCGGCGGGCGGTTCGCCGCCAGTCCGCCCGGATAGACCGGCTGACCATAGCCGCGATACGCTTCCATGCGCAGATGCGCCAACATATGATGACCGCGCCGCCGCTGCCGCTCCAGACGCAGGGCGGCCACGTCAAGGGGGCCGACGACGATTTTCTCGCCGGGACCGGGGTCGGCCTGGCTGAGGATGCGGCCGTCGTAATCGACGATCATACTGCCGCCTGGCCAACTGAACGGCGGATAATGATGCGCGCTCGCCCCCTGGTTGCTGGCCACCACGAAAGCGAGGTTCTCCAGCGCCCGGCAGCGATTGATGAGCGTCCACCAATCCATCGGCGGCGTCGCGCCCCAGGGGTCCATATACGCCGAGACGCGGATCAGCACTTCGGCCCCGGCCAGGGCAAGCTGGCGAATCGCTTCGGGAAACAGCCAATCGTAACAGGTCGCCGCGCCGAGCCAGCCGATTTCTGTCTCGGCCACAGGAAAAAGCGGCTCGGGATAGTCCGGCAGATCATGCGGGCTGGTGTGGACTTCCCAGGGCAGCCACGGATGCACCTTGCGATAGCGCGTCAGCAACCCATCGGGACCGATCAGGCAGGTTGTATTGAAGATGTGGCCGGGATATTTCTCGTCGCGTTCGAGAAAGCTGCCGGTCTGGATAAAGATACCATGTTCGCGCGCTTTGCGCTGATAGCGCTCGGTGTGTTCGTTGGGGATAGGTACGGCAAGCTTATCGTGCAGCTCCTCGGCGGTGGGATAGATCGGCGCCGCATGGGCGAACTCCGGGAACACGACCAGGCGCACCGGCATGAACGGAGCGTAACCGAGGACGGCGCGGTCGATCATGGCCAGCATGTGGTTGACGGCGGCGACGATGCCGGAACGGTCGCGCGGATTAGGCAGGTCGGTCTGGCAGGCAGCAGCGGCATAGCGAAGATCGTGCGGCATGAGATATTATTCTCTCCTCCCCAGTCTGCAGTGCCAGCCAGGGGGAGTGCCAAGATGGGCGAGCGCTCCCCCTGGCTGGCACTGCGGACTGGTAAATGGAATTGCAAAAGTTACAACGGTCCTGGCATCTGTAGTATCGCGCCGTTGATTTTACGCAAACCGCAACCTCTGACGGCGCGGCACGTTGCACCACGCCGACCAAAAAGTTTTTCGCTCTGCCGGACCCTGGCTCAACTTTTGCGTGTAGAGTTGAGCGGAGCGACGAGCCGGAAGTGTCAGCGCCGGCATGTCCCCGTCGCTTACGCTTCTAGCTTATTACGCTGCGGGCCCGTTCACATCGGAGGTCATGGCATGGCATTACGCCCCTCGATTGCTGTCGTGCTGCTGGGCGCGATGGCTTCCCTGGGTGCCTCATATCAAACACGCAATTTTATTGTGGAGGCCCCGGATCGCGCGTTTGCCGAACAGGTCGGTAAGTACGCCGAATATTATCGTGAGCAAAAAGCGATCGAGTGGCTGGGCCAGAAGATGCCCGATTGGGGCCGGCCCTGCCCGCTGCGCGTCACCATCACTGGCAGCTCCGGTGGGGCCACCGAGTTCGGCTTCGACAACGGCAGCATCCTCAGCATCACCATGCACATCGAAGGCAGCCCCGATCGCCTTCTCGCCAGCGTTCTGCCCCACGAAATCACGCATACGGTCTTGGCCTATTATTTCCGCATGCCGGTGCCACGCTGGGCCGACGAAGGCAGTGCGGTCTTGTCCGAAGATGACCGTGAACGTGCCGTGCACGAGCAGACGGTTCGGCAGATTTTACAAGTGCCCGGCCGAGCCATCCCGCTGCGCCGCCTGTTCAGCCTGAAGAACTATCCACGCGATCCGAACCATGTCATGGCGTTGTATGCCCAAGGCTACTCGGTGACGAATTTCCTGGTCAGCCAAAGCAGCCGGCCCGTGTTCTTGGCGTTCGTGGCCCAAGGGATGCAAAACTACGGCAACAATTGGGACGCGGCCTTGCAGACGCATTATCGGTATCGCAGCGTCGAAGAGTTGGAGGGCGCCTGGATACAGTATCTCCGTAACGGCGCCCAGCAGCCGACGCAGTTGGCCAGCAGCCGCGGTCCCAACAATCGGCGCAACACCACTGCCACGGCGCAAGTAGTGTTGCGGCAAACCGCTCCGCCGGCCCAGCCGATCCTCGAAGCCCCGCAGCCGGTCTATCGCGGCCAAATCCCGGACGAACCCGCTCCTCGTTGGGACCAGCGCCCTGCCCGTCCTCCGCAAAGCGATCCGCGTCCCGGTTATTATCACGTTCCGCCGCCGCCCTCGGTACGCCTGGAAGCGCCGGAGATAGAGCAATTTCCGCAGAGATGATGTGTGAAAGGAATGGCCGCCACCTACCATTCACCCGGCTGGATAGGCATCGTACAGCCCTTCATCTTCCGGAGCGTATACTCCGCGGGTCGATTGGTCACCAGTCCGACATCGTTGTATCACACGCTCAATTTTTCGATGGCCAATTGCCGCGCTCGTTGCAGCGCTTCGCCGAGTTTGGTGGCGTCTTTGCCGCCGGCCTGGGCGATGCCGGTCGCGGGACCGCCGCCTTTGCCGCCGACTACTTTGGCCACCTCGCCAATTAATTTGCCCGAATGCAGACCTTTTTTGCCCAAATCATCTGTCACCAGGCTCAACAGGCCCACTTTGCCCTCATCGGTCCAGCCGATGACCACCACGGCGCTTTTGGCCTTTTCACGCAGCCGATCGAGCTGCTGCCGCATCTGTTCAATGGGTGCCGCCGGCATTTCGCCAACGATAATCTTGGCCCCGTTGGCCTCGACGGCCCCGGCCAGCAGCCGATCACCGGCCCCGGCCAGATCGCTTGCCGCGCCCTTACGGAGTTGTGCCTGGAGCTTTTTCACTTCCTCTTGCAACACCTCTACGCGGCGCGGCAGGTCTTCCAGGGTGCAGTTGAAGCGACTCGTCAAATCCTCTACCACTGCGGCCAGACGCTGCACCGTCGCCACGGCTTCGCGGCCCGTCACGGCGACGACGCGGCGCACCCCTTTGCCGACCAACTCCTGAGTGACGATTTTGAAAAAGCCAATTTGGCCGGTGTGTGCCACATGCGTGCCGCCGCAGAACTCAACAGAATATTGATCTGTCACATCTTCCGGACGTTCCACCCCAATCATCAAGACACGCACAGGATCAGGATACTTCTCGCCGAAAACAGCGCGGACACCGGGCAGCTTCTTCGCTTCTGCCAACGGCATTGTCACCGGTGTCACCGGCAGGTCGGCGTAGATCTTTTCGTTGACCAAGCGCTCAATCTCGGCGATCTCTTCCGCTGTCAACGGCTTGTCATGAGTGAAATCAAAGCGCGTCTTTTCCGCATCGACCAACGAGCCGCGCTGTTCCACGTGCTCGCCAAGGACCTTGCGTAGTGCCCAGTTAAGCAAGTGCGTGGCGGTGTGATTGCGCATGATGTGCGGGCGAGCGCTGGAGACTTCCAGCGTCGCCGACTGCCCTGCCTTGATCTGACCGCGTGTCACCCGGCCGATGTGCAGCACGCAATCGCCCAGGCGCTGCGTGCTGGTCACGTCAAAGCGGCCGGTCTCCGTGCGGATGACGCCGGTATCGCCGACCTGTCCGCCTTGCTCCGCGTAAAAACAGGTCCGTTCCAGGATCAGCGCTGCTTCATCGTCCTCTTGCAGGGTGCCTTGCTTGATTACCGTGCTATCTTGAATCCAGCCCTCCAGTTTGGCCGCAGTCGTCGGATGCGTGTACTTGGGCGAATCGTCCGTCTTCGGCAATTCGCCGCTGACGGCAGTGACGGCCAATTTCTTGCGGTCCTTGCCGGACTGTTCCTGAAACTCTTTCATGCGCTGCTCGAAGCGCACCCGATCGACGCTCATGCCGATCTCACCGGCCATCTGCTCGGTGATGTCAACGAAAAAGCCGTAAGTCGTGTGAAGATCGAAAGCGTCATCGCCGCTGATGATGGCACTTTCACGCTCGCTGGTTCGCCGTACCACTTTCTGGAACAACTCCAGACCACGGTCGAAATTACGGATAAAAGCGATCTCTTCCTCGCGGATGATCTTTGCCACCTTGTCGGGAGCGTGTTTCAATTCCGGAAAGACGCCGCCCATCACTTCTACCACTACCGGCACCAGGTCACACAAAAACGGCTCCTTGGTGCTCAGGTATTGCCGGCCAAAGCGCTCGGCGCGGCGAAGGATGCTGCGCAGGACATAGCCGCGCTTCTCATTGCTCGGCACCGCGCCATCCGTCAGTGCGAACGTCAGCGCTCGAATGTGATCAGCGATGACGCGATAGGCCGTGTCTTTGTGATCGCCGAGTTGGCCGGTGTACGCCGGTGCCTGGGTAAGCCGATGAATTGCTTGAAAAATCGGCGCAAACACATCGGTATCGTAATTGCTCGCTTTGCCTTGCAGCACGGCCGTGATGCGCTCGAAGCCCATGCCGGTATCGACGTGTTTGGCCGGCAGCGGCGTCAGTTTGCCGTCCGGGCCGCGATTAAATTGGATAAAAACGAGATTCCATATCTCAATTACATCCGCCGTGCCCTTGTTGACTAGCTTGCCGCCGCTTTTGTCCGGCGTGCGGTCGATGTGAATCTCGGAACACGGCCCGCACGGTCCGGTGTCGCCCATCTCCCAGAAATTGTCTTTTTTGCTACCCCGGTGAATGTGTGTTGGATCAATATCGGTCTCGGAGCGCCACAGCGCCGCCGCTTCGTCATCGGGTGCCAGTCCCTGTTGCGGATCGCCCTCGAATACGGTAGCGTGCAGCCGGCCCTTGTCGAGCTTCCATACTTCCGTTAGCAATTCCCAGGCCCAGCGAATCGCCTCTTTCTTGAAGTAGTCGCCGAATGACCAATTGCCGAGCATCTCGAAAAAAGTGTGGTGATAGGTGTCTTTGCCCACGTCTTCGAGATCGTTGTGCTTGCCGCCGGCGCGAATGCATTTCTGGGTGTTCGCTGCGCGTTTGTAGGGCCGTGTACCGGTGCCGAGAAACACGTCTTTGAACTGATTCATGCCGGCATTGGTGAACAACAGCGTTGGATCATCCTGCGGCACGACGCTGCTGGACGGCACAAACGTGTGGCCGTGTTTCGTGACGAAGAAATCGATAAACTGTTGACGAATTTCATTCGCAGTAGGCATGATGGAAAAACCTTTTTAACCGCCCAGGTCCCAAAAGAGAATCCGAGAGCCGTCACGAATCACACGAATAGCACAACTTGGCGTCCTTGGTGCCTTGGTGGTTCATTTTTCGTTTTGCAACATGCGTTGAACCATTGTATACACTTCGCGCAGGGCGAGGCCATGCTGGCGCGCGATGCGGGCACAATCTTCATATTCTGGTGTGAACACGTGAATGCCCTCACGCCAACCGCGTTTACCGCGGATCGGTCCCCACGGGGTTTCGATAATCGCTTCCTCGCGCTGGAGCTTGCTGCGTTCCACGGGATAACGACGGATACCGAACGTCGCCGTTTCGCGGAACAGGATTGCTTCCAGGGCTGGCACGGCGCTTTCCGGCGCCAGCACGCTCAGGAGCACGCCGGGCCGATTTTTCTTCATCTGAATCGGCGTGCTGAACACGTCGAGCGCCCCGGCGGAAAATAAGCGATCGAAACAGTAGCCGATGATCTCTGCTGGCACGTCGTCGAGGTTCGTCTGGAGCATCCAGATGCGATCGCATTCGGCTGGGTTCGCTGGGGTCGCAACCTCGCCGACAAAGACACGGAGCAAATTCGGTTGCTCCCAAAAATCGCGCTGGCCGGCGCCATGGCCGATGCGCTCGATCGTCATGACCGGCTGCTCGATCCATTCCTGCACGACCGTGGTGAGGATGGCGGCGCCGGTCGGCGTGGTCAGCTCGGCTTTGAGGGATGAAGGGGCCAGTGGCACGCCCCGGAGCAGAGTAGCGGTGCCGGGCGCAGGAATCGGCATTAAGCCATGAGCACATGGAACCATGCCGCTGCCGGTCGGCACCGAACGACTGGTGATACGCCCGGCGCCCAACAGGTCGAGGGCGATGGCCACGCCCACGATGTCGGCGATGCTGTCTAGCGCCCCAACTTCGTGGAAGTGAACTTTATCCAAGGGCAGGCCATGGGCTGTCGCTTCGGCTTCGGCCAAGCGGCGAAAGATACGCAGGGCCAATTCACGCTGCGGCGGCGTCAGACTGCCGCGGATGACAATTTCTTCCACATCGGACAGATGGCGATGCGTGTGTTCTTCGGGAGCAACGATGGTGACTTGCGTGGCCGCGAAGCCGCCTTTACGCACTTTGGCTGTCTCGAATCGGATAGGCAAACCCAGCGAGGTCAGGCCATCGCGCACCGCCTCGGCAGCGACGCCAGCGTCTATAAGGGCGGCCAAGGCCATATCGCCACTGATGCCGCTGAAACAATCGAAATGCAGTCCACGCACTGCCGAATCCTCCTGTACAGAAGGATTCTACACAAAACGGGACAAGCCGGAAGCATAGAGTACGCAAGCTGCGTGCTCTACGCTTCCGGTTCGCCAAGCGGAGGCGGCGGCGGCAGGAGGAGATGCGGCGGCGAGGGGTGATGGGCAGCAGGGGTAGCCGGCGGCGGTGGAGTCTTGGGCCTTGGGGAAGCAGTCGACTGATACGAGACTTGTTGAATCGGCGGTGCCAAGCTCGGATCTTTTTGCAACGCTACTTCCAGGTAGCGCCGGCTTAGCTCCGGTTTGTGTAAATGGTTTAGCGTCTGCGCCAGCCGATAGTAGCCCAGGGCTTCGCCGCTGGAATGGATGAAGCATTTCAGGCTGTCTTCGTAACGGCCGGCCTCGGCCAAGACGACGCCCAGAGCGTTGATATAAGAGCGGTTGGCCGGTTCGATTCGCGCAGCCCGGTCCAGGCATTCCAGGGCCGGCCCCAAATCCTTCTGAGAGTTGTAACACAGACCCAACTCGTACCAGAGGGCGGCATGGGTGGGCGCGAGCTTCAGGGCTTTTTGATAGGTTTCGATAGCCAAGGGCAGATCGCGCATGGCCGTATATAGACGGGCCAAGCCCTGATAGGCCGGCACACACTTGGGATCGATAGCCAGTGCTTTTTCGTAATCGGCCCGCGCGGATTCGCACAGCTGCTGCCGGCGCTCCGGCCCCGTGCGGGCGGCGAAGGCTTCGCCGGCCTCGAAATTGCCATACGACACTAACACCGATGGCGGCAAGTTCTTGGGCTTGGCCGGCGCCTTCTTGATTTGACTGGGATCTGGCAGAACCGCAGAGGAAGAGAGGGGAGCGGCGTCGGGCAGAGTCATCACCTGATGCTGGCACCCTGCCGCGGCGATCAGCAGGCACACGCTCAACCGCAAGTACCCGCGGCCATCCATGTCCCGTCCTCCCATTTTCGGTTTGCGGTTTGTAGTTTCCATATATCGTTTATTGGCCGAAAACGGAAAACCGACCAACCGAAAAACCATTATTTGAATTCGCGGATAAAACTGGATGCGGCTTCTGCGATGAGATCGCGCGACAATTGCACGGGCATTCGTCTGAATCGACAAATCGACTGCACTGTCTCCAATAAATCGCGGCAATCGCTGGCGCGCGGGCAGCGGCCGCGGTTGTAATACTGCTCGTACATGTAATCGATGGCCGCCGGACACGGGTTCATGCCCAGACGCTTGGCGTAGCTGTTAAAGATGCGCTCGTAGATGGGGCGCTCGGGAGGGGTGATTTCCAGCTTGTGCCTCATGCGGCGCAGGAAAGCGTCATCAACCAGATCCTTGGGATCGAGGTTGGTGGAGAACATGGTCAGCTGCTCGAAAGGCACCTGAAATTTTTGGCCGCTGGCCAGCGACAGATAATCGACGCGATTTTCCAACGGCACAATCCAGCGATTAAGCAATTCCTTGGGACTGCACAGTTGCCGACCAAAGTCGTCGATGAGGAAGACGCCGCCGTTGGCTTTGACGTGCATCGGCGCTTGATAATAGTTGGATTCGGGAGAATACTTCAGGTCAAGCATGGACAGGTTCAGCTCGCCGCCGGTAATGATAACCGGGCGTTTGATCTTGACCCAGCGGGCATCGACAGTGCCGGCATTGAGCAAGCGGCGGATGGTGGCCTCGTTGTCTTCCAGGCGCGGGCTGCTTCTGTCTTCGGCTGGTTCATGCACAGCCTGATCGAAGACCGTGATGATGTTGTTCTCGGCCAGAAAGGCGTAGGGCACGAAAATTTCGCCGCCGCTGGCGTTCAGGAAAGCGCCGATGGATTGGGCGATGGCGGTCTTGCCGTTGCCGGGCGGCCCATAGATGAACACCGATTTGCCGCTGACGATGGCCGGGCCAATGGCGTTGAACAGCTCCTCGCTGACAACCAGATGAGCAAAGGCGGCACGCAGCGATTCCGGCGAGATTTCGATGGCTGTCACTGCCTGACGATAGACCTGCTCGACGTAATCTTCCAAGGGGACCGGCGCAGCGCCGACATAGGTGCACTGCGCCAGTGCTTCCTGAGCGCGGCGGCGGCCTAACTCCGTCAGGTTGAAGCGATAGCTGATACGGCCGATCAGATCACCGCCCAGCACCTCGATGCACTTCTCGTTTTTGAGGAACGTCAGCGCTTCCTCGACGATTTTGAAGGGCAGACAAAGGACGCGCGACAGATCCAGGCCGACCATGCCGCCACGCGTGTATAGAATGCGCAGAATCAGATCACTTAGAAAGCCCAACGTCAATCCGGTTTGCGCCAAGGTTTCCGGAGCACTCGGCGCTTCCGGCGCCATGCCGTTGTCCCAGTCCATGCCGCTGCGTTTGAGTTGTTGCATGGCGTTCTCACCCGTTGAGCTTTCGCATCATGATGAAAAGAGCGATGCACATGGCCACGACACAGATTTGCACCGTTCGCCTTCGCCCACCGCCGGAAAGAAACTGGCCAATGCTCCAGTTGACGGCGGGCATGAGGGGCGAACCGGCAGCGTAAACGGCTGGATAGCATGTGTCGCCAACCCGGCCGTTTACGCTGCCGGTTCGCCCCTCAAGAGCATGGGCCGACGAACTCTCGGCCAACAATAGTAGAACAACCAGGAGGAGTCGTTGAAAATGGTGGCTATTCATGGTGCAGTTTCCAAAATCAGCCCGAAGCGTAAGAGCTAGCGGACTTTTCCTTCCCCCCTTGTGGGGGAGGAGGTTTTGTCCGGTAGCTCGAAGCGAGGGCTGCCCTTGCTTACGCTTCGGCTGGTGAACCAACAGGCGCTACCGCCCGGTGACGTTGCCACCGCCGGTGCTGCCCGAACCCATACCTATCATGCCCATCCCCATGCCGCCCATGCCCATCCCCATGCCGCCCATGCCCATCCCCATGCCGCCCATGCCCATCCCCATGCCCATACCCATACCGCCCATGCCCATGCCGCCCATGCCCATGCCGCCCATCATGAAGTTGCCGCCCATGAAGCGGAAGTAATTCTGGGACACGATGTTGTTGGCCGCCGCCGACGCCAGGGTGGGTTCGGCCGGATCGTGAATAACGATCTGGAACGGCACGGGCCGCCCGGCCGTCTGCGCCGTCAAGTACGCCTGCACGGCAGCGATGCGTTTGCCGTCCAGTGTTTGCCGCTCTTCCGCCATTTTCTCCGGAGCATTTTGATCAAAGACCACGTCCTGGGCCGTCTGCAAATACAGCACGGTATCCGGATACGGCCGGCGCCGCGCGATGTAAGCCAGACGCTCCAGACCGCCGGTCGTCAGCTTGTCTGTGCCTGGCTCAAAATAATAGTTCCAGATGGTCTGGTCGAGCACGTGTCCGTTCTGCACCTGCGGCGCCATAGCCGCGTTGACCGCCTGCCGCGCCATGTAGCTGTAGCGCATGGGATAGCAGGGATCAACACACTTATCGGGCAAACAGCCGATACCGGCTGCCGCCGTAATGCCACACAGGGCAGCCACGAGCTTATGGATGAGTCCTTTCATCGTTAACTCCTTTTCGTAGGGGTTGAGGATTTTAGGGAAGAATGAACCCGAAATCCTCAACCCTTATTTGTTCATCATTGTCTTCATAATGCTGATGGCTGCCGGTCCCACGAGGACAACGAAAATTCCCGGGAAAATGAACAGCACCAGCGGGAAGATCAACTGCACTGCTGTTTTGGCGGCCTTTTCCTCGGCCAGCTGTTTGCGGCGCGTCCGCATCGAGTCGGACTGCACGCGCAGCGCCTGGGCGATGCTGGAGCCGAAACGATCGGCCTGGATGAGGATGGCTGCCAAACTGCGCACATCATCCACGCCGGTCCGCACGCCGAGATCGTGTAACACTTCGCGGCGCGGCCGGCCCATCTGCAATTGGAAATTGGCCAGGGCAAACTCCTCGGCGATGACCTTGGCGTGGTCTTTCATCTCGTCGCACACTTTGCGCATGGCCGCATCCAACCCCAGACCGCTTTCCACGCAGACCACCAACAGATCCAGGGCGTCCGGCAAGGTCAGGAAGATAGCGTCCTGGCGTTGCTTGCGCAAAAACCATAGGACCAGGGGAGGAAGGAAGAAGCCCACAAGCAGGAACAGCGCCAAAGGCATGAGCAAATCTTTCGTGAGGCCGTACCGAGGCAGGAAAAAGGCCAAACCCAAGAGCAAAAAGCCCAGAAACACGACAACGCGCAGTCCCATGTAAACCGCCACGGCCGAATCGCTGCGGAACCCGGCGTTGGCCAGGCGAATTTTCAGCTGCGATTGCTCCAGCTCCGTCTGCGGCATCAGCGGGCCGGACAGAACCTTGGCCGTTTCTACAATGCTCTGGAAACGCTCCTTCTTGAGCTTCGCCGGATCCTCGATTTCGACCAGGGAGGCCGGTCGGCTTATGCGTTCCAACCGTTCCTGCGCGCGGCTGTTGCGATTGTTCAGCAAAGACAACAGAGCAAACATGCCTGCCATCAGCGCGGCAAACACGAACAGCGGAATCAATTCTTGAAAACCAACGAGGGCAAAGATCATGAAGCGTCTCCCCAAATGCGCGGCTGGCGCGCTTTACCGATAACATCGACTTTTCGCATCTCTCTGCATGAGAGAGTTTTTCTCCATTTGCCGTTTCCTTTGCCAGTCCGCCGCGTCAGCAAAGGCATCCCTTGTTGGTACAACGGACGGATAAATCACACTTTGATGTTGACAATCTTGCGGATTACCAGGGCGCCGATGATTTGGGCGATGATGGCGGCGGCACTCATCTTTTTGCCCACATCGGTGGTCCACAAAGGCTCGATGTACTCCGGCTTGGTATTGAGCATGAAGCCGAACAAAGCGAACGGCAAAGCGATGAGGACAACGCCGGAAAGGCGGCCCTCGCCGGTTAGGGCTTTGACCTGGCCGAGAATGCGGAAACGCTCGCGGATGACGTAGCCGATCTTGTCCAAAATCTCCGCCAGATCACCGCCTGTCTGCCGCTGGATGGCCACCGAGGTGACGAAGAAACGCAAATCCAGATTGGGCACACGCTCGCACATGGCACGCATGGCATCCTCGATGGGGATGCCGAGGTTCTGCTCCTCAAAGACGCGGCCGAACTCATCGGCGATGGGCGAGGGCATTTCTTCGGCGACGACGTGCATGCCGGCGCCGAGGCTGTGTCCGGCCCGTAGGGCTCGAGCCACCAATTCCAGGGCATCGGGCAGCTGAGCAGCAAACTTGTTGAGGCGGACACGGCGTTTGTTCCACAGCCAGATCCACGGCCCGGAAAGCGCCACCAGACCATTAATGGGCGCCAAGAACACCGGAGCCTTGAGGAGCACCGTGCCGGTGGCAACGATCACCCCCGCTAACAGGCCGACCCCGAACAATGCACTCGGTTTGTAGTGGCAATCGGCTTGCTCGAACCATTTCTGCGGCGTCAAGAATTTAGGAGTAATCGACTCTAATAGATTCTTTTTGTCGCTCTCGAATGCTTGTTTGCGCAGGATGTCCTGAGTCTTGTCGGCTTCGCGGGAGCGTTTGCCCACGAGCAGATCAAGGCGGGCCACGGTCTGCGGCGTGCTGTCGCGGAAAACGACAGCCAGCGTACCCACCAGCGCCGCCACCGCCAAAAACACCAGCGCGGAGATCATTAACGGAGTCATGGTGTCTCTCTCTACGGTTTTCGGTTTTCGGTGTTCCGTGTACGGAAAATCGAAAACCGGACTTAATCGCGCAACAACACCCGTTCCTGGAACAAATTCGAGGGTAGCTTGATGCCGGCTGCTTCCAAACGATTGACAAAGGACGGCCGCACGCCTGTCGCTTCAAACTGACCATAAGCCCGGCCATTTTGATCGATGCCCAGCTGTCGATAGCGGAAAATATCCTGCATGATAATCATGTCCTGTTCCATGCCCATGACTTCGGTGATCGAGGTCACTTTGCGCGGGCCGCCCTGCAAGCGGTTGGCCTGGATAATGACATCGACCGCCGACGAAATCTGCTGGCGCATGGCCTTGATGGGCAGCTCCATGCCGGCCATCATAATCATCGTTTCCAAACGGGCCTGGGCATCGCGCGGCGTGTTGGCGTGCAGCGTCGTCATCGAGCCAGCGTGGCCAGTGTTCATGGCTTGCAGCATGTCCAGCGTCTCGGCGCCGCGGCACTCGCCGATGATGATGCGCTCCGGACGCATACGCAAAGCATTGCGGACCAAATCGCGCGTCGTCACCGCGCCTTTCCCCTCGATGTTCGGGGGCCGCGTCTCCAGGCGAACCACGTGATCTTGTTGCAGCTGCAGCTCCGCCGCGTCCTCGATGGTGACGATACGCTCTTCGGCGGGGATGAAACTCGACAGCGTGTTCAAAAGCGTCGTCTTACCGCAGCCGGTGCCGCCGCTGATGACAATGTTCAGTCGGGCCTTGATGCATGCCTCCATGAGCATGGCCATTTCCGGCGTGAACGCCTTGTAATTGAGCAGGTCTTCCAGTTTCAGCGGATTGGTGCCGAAACGGCGAATGCTCACCGAAGGTCCATCCAACGCCAAAGGCGGAATGATGGCGTTGACGCGCGAACCGTCCGGCAAGCGTGCATCCACCATCGGCGAGGTTTCATCGACGCGTCGACCCACCTTCGACACAATGCGATCGATGATTTGCAGCAAGTGGTCGTTATCACGGAATTTGACATCGCTTTTCTCCATCTTGCCGCGGCGCTCCACGTAAATTTTGTGCGGCCCATTGATGAGGATATCGCTGATGGTCGGATCTTTGAGCAGCACCTCCAGGGGGCCGAAACCGAATGTCTCATCGAGCACTTCATCGATAAGGCGCTCGCGTTCCATGCGATTGAGTAGCGGATTTTCGGTGTCGCAAAGTCGCTCAACTACCAGGCGAATTTCCCGGCGGAGGGTATCGCCTTCCAGGTCGCTGACGCGCGACAGGTCGAGCTTATCGACCAATTTGCCGTGGATGAGACGTTTCAGCTCCTCGAAACTTTTGGCACCCTGGCGCTCGGTGCCGGCCATCGACGTGCCGAGCCGGCTGCCAGTACCGTTTTGACTCAACCCACTCAGACCGCGTTGTAATCGAGACATTGCTGCTTACCTCAATAGTCCTCTTGTCGGCCTGCTGTGCCCCGCAAGGGATGCCCTTGTGGGCGCAACAGGCCGGCGAGCCTTCCGCTCACCTCCGCGAGAACAATCCTCCCCAGCGACTCGCTTTTTCCTTGGCCGCCGCTTGCAGCGGCTTGCCGCACACCGCCTCGGCCAAACCGGCAATGCTCTGCTGCACTTTGCACCTGGGTGCGTACAACAACAACGGCAAACCGTGATTGCGCGATTCTATGAGCGGCTTCGGTTCATTGGGAATTTGCCAATAGATCGGCTTGCCAATCGTTTCCTCGGCCTTTTTCAAACTGATGTCGGTGTCGCTGCCGACCCGGTTGAGGATGATCTGCACCTTGTCCGCCATCCCCTGCTCGACCGACAGGGTTGCCAACATGCGGACCACGTTGCGCAGGCTGGTCAGGTCGAGCTGGGCGACGAGCAGGATCAGGTCGGCCATGCGCAGGGCTGTTATGTCGGTTGGTGAAAAGCTCTTGCTCAGATCGAGAACCAGGTGCGTGTAGCTGGCGCGCAGCAGGCCGATGACGCGCTGCAAATGGTCCTCGCGGATCAGGCCGGCGTCTTCCATCTGCACCGGATGCGGCAACAGCGACAAGCCGGAGGAATGTTTGCTCAAGGAACGCCGCAAGAATTGCAGATCGAGGCGGTCGATATTGAGGGCGACGTCGGCCAGCGTGTAGTCGGCCATGAGATCAAGGGCAATGTCGGCATCGCCCAAGGCGAGATCAAGGTCGATGAGGGCGGCATTGTGATGGGCGTCCTGGGCCAAGGTAGCGCCGAGATTGACGGCGATGCTGGTGCAGCCGACGCCGCCGCGTGAGCCGAGCACGGCAATGACCAACGAATCCATCTTGACCGGCGCTTCGCCGTTTTTGTTGTCGCTGGCTCGGCTGCGCTGGAGGCGTGACAAGGCCTTAAGCAAATCTTCCAGTACGATGGGCACGGTCAGGAACTCACGCGCCCCGTTGCGAAGAGCTTGCAAGATGGTCTGGCCGTCGCCCCGGGCACTGACGGCGAGGATCGGCACCTCTGGCAGCTCGCTGGTCAGCTGAGCGATCAGCTGCAACGCCTTGGTCTGGTCGGAATCGAGCGACACAACGGCCACATCCGGGACTGATTGCGAAATGACTTCCAAGAAGAATTCATAACGGGCACACTCCGCCTCCAGCCAGATTGCCTCCACGCCCAGGAGGACGTTACGCAGCGCCTCGCGGGTGGCGTCGGATGGATCGACGATGGCGACTCGTTGTACGTCTCGCATGATACCACCGAATGAGTCAACATCTGGCGAACGGAGACATGGAAGTGCTCCGGTAGCTTGCACCGGAGCACTCCTATGCCTGCTCGCCAACTCTCAGCGTTCGCCTCCCGCTTCGGGAGCAGCCGCGGGCGAATCATTGGCCGCAGCCGGGGCAGCGCTCTCTGCTGCTTCACTGGGTACCGGCTGCAAGGGCGTTTCCAGCGGCGCCTGGGGCGGCGGAGGCGGGGCCGGCATGGCCGCTGCCGGCGGCTCACCAATCGAGCCACCGCAGCCATTGATGCCGCAGCCGCCCAGGCTGCAATTCCCCTCGTGCTTGCCCACACACGGGAACAGCTGGGCCGAGGGGCTGTTCATCCAGGCCGGCACATAGTGATGATCCTGGTAAACCTGACGCGGCCCCCGTGGCGCTTCGATGATTCCTTCCAAGAATAGCTCAAAATTATCGGGTCTGCGGGTCTCTTCTCCCGGAAGCATTTTCGGACGCTGATTGCACGATTCGGCATCAACCAGCCAAGGCGTGACGATGATCAGCACTTCTTGTTCGCTGTCCTGATACTGCGTGCTGCGGAAGAGTGCGCCGAAATATTTCAGGTCCCCCAGGCACGGCACCTTGTTGATGATGGCCTGGACTTGATGCTGAATCAAGCCGCCGATGACAAAGGTCTGGCCTGGCTCCAATTCGACTGTGGTGGTGACGTAATTGATGTTGCGGCCGGGAACGTTGGTGCCGTTGAAATTTGTCAGGCCGTTGGCCTGATCGAGGCTACTGACGGACGGCGATACTTCGAGGTAGATTTTGCCATTCCCCATGACGATGGGGAGAAAACTCAACATGGTGCCGAACTGCTGGAAGCTCACGCCGGTGCCGCCGAACTGGCCAGTCTGAGGAACGGCCTGCAAGCCGCCGACCAGGAAGCTGGCGGGGCGCCCGCTCAGCGTTATCAAGCGCGGCTCCGCCAACAACTTGGCCAGGCCGTTTGACCGCAGCGCTTCCAGAAAATTCTGAAAGCCCCAGGCGTTATGGACAAAGCCCAAAAGAAGGTTGGTGGTCGCAGCCGGCGCGGCAGCCCAGGCCAAGGCGTTGTTCCCGCCGCTCAGAGAGATGCCGCTCGCCGAGCCACCCCCGGAAGATCCGCCGCCGGACCCGCCTCCGGTTGTCCCCCCTCCGGTGGCTCCCCCTCCGGAGGCTCCACCCCCCAGCGTAGCGGCCCCGCCGACGTTGCTGGTGAAGCCAGCGTAACGGCTGTTGCCAAGGAAATTGAAAGTCAAATTGCGCAGGTCAGTGCGATTCACCTGGGCGATAATCACGTCCAGCTGCACCTGCTGCACGCCGCCGACACGCACAGCGTCGATGTACTTGAAGCCCATGCTATCCACCAGGCCACGGACGACAGCCACATCCGAATTATGCGTCACCGTGCCCGAGAGCAGGACGACCGTTTTCCCATCCGCGTTTTTGGAGACCGGAATAACCGTGACGTTGGCTGTCGGCAAGGCGCGACGCAGCTGCATACGCAGATATTCCACGTCCACCTGGACGATCACCTCGCGGGTCTCTTTGTTGCCATCGGTATCTTCCAGTTCGACGTGCGTGACGCCGTCCTGTTGGCCAGTAAGGAGGACGGTCGTTGGGTCGCCGGCCAAGGTGCGAATGGAGATGATGTTTTCCTTGGGATTGGTAACTGTTTTGATCTTTTGCTTTTTGGACATTTGCAGCTTGACCGTGCTGCCCAAGGGCACGATCAAGGGGGCTGGCTCTGGGCTTGGCTCTTGGGCAGGGGTGCCAACGCCGCCCCAAATTACCCCCATCAGGGCGAGGGCCAGGCTCCTCCATTGGAGCACATTGCGATTGAGATTGCGGTGCATCCTTCACCTCGTCATGTAACGGAAAATCAGTTCCCTGTTTTACCAACTCGCCGCGTCCGCAAGGATATCGCTCGCGAACACGGCGAGTTGGTATTGAAAATTCCCTATGAGTGATCTTCTATAGAGCACTCTCCTTAAGAGCTACCGGACAAAATCGTAGGGCACGCTGGCCGCGTGCCTGAAAAGGGGCAAGTAGACCGCTTGCCCTACGGTTTTGATCCACCATCTTTAAAACACACGTTCCTTCGTGCCATCTTTCTCGGCGGGCGTGGGCGTGGGCGTGGGGTGCGAAGACGAACGGCGCGGCGCAGCTTCCGTCGTGCTGCGGTCGAGCGAACCGTTGGTCCAAACCTTCGCGATCGGGTCGAGGGTAAAGACGGCCTTTTGCACGTAGTCACCACTGACGATGGTCATGGTGTGCGTCTGAGGTGGCGGCGGCGCTTTTTCTGGCTTTTTCTCTGTCAAGGTCATGGGCGGCGGGGCGTCTTTGGGCAAGGATGGCAGCGGCGGCACCGGGGGCGCACTCACCAGCGCTGTCGGTTCCTCTTCCTTGTTAACCGAACCGTCGTGCATCGGTTTGCCGAGATCTTCCCATTTGGCGCCAGGGAGGCGGACGATCTTGTTGTCATCGGGCGTTCGCAGTGTCAGCCGCAGCTCACCCAGGGCCGCCGCCAACGACAATCGCTGCGCCTCTTCCGGTGTAGCTGCCAAGGTCACAGTGCTGCCCAAGATCGAACTGGTTTGATTATCGCGGCTGGCGATGGTATCCACGGCCAAGACCAGCATGTTTTGCAAGATGATCTTGGACGACGAATCATGCGCGTTGCCGCGCGTGGTGGCCACGACATCGACACGATAGCCGGGCAGCACAAAACCGCCGGCCAGCGACTCGGCATTGACCTTAATGGCAATGGCACGCATGCCGGGAGGCAACTTGGCAACCAGACCCGCTTGTTCGACGTTGACCAGCTTGTCTTCCAGCACGTACTCGCCCTCGCTCAGGGCCTGAACCAGGCGCTGGCCCTTCATCTTGCTCAACTCCTTCAATCCCCTCCGGGGAGCGACGCTCTCGGGAATCTCCTTTTCCTCGAAATATTTCTCCGGCTCCTTAATGGGAACCCAGGCAGGCACGCGTGTCTTGGCCACAAGGATCGTGACCTTCGGCTCCTCGACCGGTGCGGCATTTCGTTCGGCTAGCAATCGACTGGTCATGTAACTGGCGGCCAAGCCACAGCCAATGGCCACGATCATCAGCATCATCGTCTTTGGTTTCATGGTGCTCCCCCCTTCACGGAAAGGAGGCGAACGGCCGGCGTTCGCGGGTTAGTCTGACGGCTGCCAGCCGGCTGGTCTTCGGTTTTTACCAGCTGGCGGACGCCGGCCGTTCGCCTCTATCTTCCCCATGTGTTGTCCCCGTTTAATTCGACAGTCGAGGACGCGAAACTTCAACTTTATCGCTTGTAACAACCCTGCCGAATTTGCCCAGCAAACCTACAAATCCGGTAAGTGGGGCGTGTCAATGCCCGCTGGTCTCAGGCTCTCACACAGCGTGCAGGTAAATCAGGTAACTGAGAAAACCCAGGCATAGTGGAATGCCATAGGGCAAAAGATGCATCCGTGGTTTGCGCTGTGCCGCTCTGTCCGCTGCCTGGCCTATGCGGACGCCAAGCAGATCGCCCAGGATGGCGCGCACATTGTTTACGTTCGTTTTCCACTGGCCGCGCAGCAGCATCATGCCCAGAGCCAGCACGCCGCCGATGACAGCGGCCAGACAAAAAGCGTATACAACGATCCACCCCGCGCCCGGATGGACGCCTTCCACGGCGCTCATGCCGTAAAAGGAGCCGACCCATGCCCCAAAACCCATCTGCATCTTGACATCACCGGCGCCCATGCCGCCGATGGCGTACAGCGGAAACAACAGAGCAAAACCTAAGGCTGTCGCCAACAAGCTGGAGCCGAGGCCGCCCTGGCCGCTGGATTCCAGCAAGCCGCAGTTGTGCAACAGCCCCAGAAGCCAGCCGCTTAGAATCAGCGGCAACGTCAACAGGTTGGGTACCTTGAGTTTCCAGCCATCGATGACAGCGGCCACGATCATGGCCACACACACAAACGTCAACGGCCAATGGCTCAAAATGAAGTGCATAAGACGGCGTCCTCCTCGCTTGATCCGCCAGTCTACCGTGCCGGCAAGGGATGCCTTTGCGGGTACGGCAGACTGGCGGGGAAAGCGCTAGGCTTGGTGCTGGCAGACAAAACTGTCGGGTAAGCGACTCGCTTGCTCCTTATTCCAACAAGCGGGCAGCTTGCCCTGCGGTGTTGTCCGCCAGGGCTTAGCTGCTGGCGATATTGCTGGCCACATTATTGAAAGTGTTATTGGCATTGTTGCCCAAGGTGCCGATGGCGGTGATGCACACCACAATAATCAGGGCCAGCATGACGGCATACTCGACCGCGGTCGGGCCGTCCTCGTTCTTCACAAA
>JAJPHU010000354.1 GCA_021325115.1 Planctomycetota bacterium
CCATAGGGACCGATCTACTTTTTGTCAAGTCCGATTCCTGCGGTTGCAGCTATCGCAGGGTAGCCCTCTCGATTTTGGCGAGTGGGGGTGCATCAGCCTTAGAGCTACCGGACCCAACTTGCTCTCCCCTCGTGGGGGAGGGCTGGGACAGGAGGTGTCAAGGCAATGGAGCCAAGGAGGGGTGTCCCCCCACCCCAACCTTCCCCCCCAAAGAGGGAGGGAAAAGTCCGCTCGCCCTAAGTTTTTTTCACGCCCTCCCCCAAAGGGGGAGGGAAAAGACCACTCGCACGTAAGTCCTCCTCCATGCCCAAATCAAGAGGGAACCCCACTGCCGCGGCTGCCGTAGCGAAGATTCCGCCTGGAAAATCGAACCCCATTAAGACCTTTGCGGACAGAGCGAAGTCGGCAAGCCACCACGTTTCCCTCCTGCGGAACCGACGACAAAAGGAACGATTATCTTGGACCCGGAGCGTCTGGTATAAAAGAAGTAAACTGCGGATTGCTGGAATCGTTAGTCGTTCGCCGGACCAAATTCCGGATGGCGGATCATGCGCCAAGCGTCGGTCCACAGCTGCCGCCACTCTTCGCGGCTCATTGCCTTTGTCAATGGCGGATAATGGCCCGGTCCCAGCGGCACTTCCTCTCCCATGATCAGGCCGAGATAGTTCGCCTTGGCCAAGATCTCGACATGCACAAACGGACCATCGGATTGCAAGGGAATGCGTGCGAAGATGTCACGGCGCAGTAATCGGAACGGGCAAGCGACATCGCGATAGCGCACGCCAAAGAGGATGCGGACCAGCAGGGCCGCTGCATGGCGCTTCCAGCCGAGCCAGCCCGGCGCGCGCTCCGCCGTGTGGGCGAATAGCACCCGAAGGAAGATGCGCCACCCCTGACCGAGGATGCGCCACGGCCACGGCATCCGCTGTCCGCCACGCGATGCCGAGAGAATGTGAACATGATCGATTTCCCAATCCGGCTTGTGGGGATCAGGGCGTTTGTGTAACAATTTGCCGAGATCCGTTGGCTGATAATGCGGATCGCCGATAGCGTAAAAGAGCAGCGGATAATGGGCCATCGTCAGTGCCGTTCGCAGTGCCGCGCCTTCGCCCCGGGTTGACTCGTGCCGCCGGACCACGATGCGGCGATAGCCAGCGGCCAGCTTCTCAGCCAACTCGCCCGTGCCGTCGGTGCTGCCATCGTCCACCACGATCAGTTCATACTCGCGATCCAGGCCGTTGAGGAATGTGACCCAGGCGGCGAGCAAGGCTTCGAGATGGGCGGCCTGGTTGCGCGTCAGCAGCACCACGCTGAGCGGCTGCGAAGCGATCGGAGTCAAGCGGGGAAGTTGCGGCATAATAGGTAGTTAGCTGGTTAGCTGGTTAGCTGGTTAGGCGGTCGGGTGGTTGATTGAACCACCTAACCCCCAAACCATCTAACTACCTAACACAGCGAAGTAGGATAAGCGGACGCTCGTGCTCTCCACCAGACAGATCCGTGTTGCCCAGAATGCGTTCGAGGCGAATTCCAGGCAGATAAAGACGACTTTCCTCAGCACATTGCGGCGGCGTCACGACGTAATGCGTTCCCGGTTGCAGCAGTCGGGCTTTCAACTCTGCCCATTGTACGACAAGGGCCAGTGGCCGACCCAGATGAAATGCCAACGGATGCGCCTCGGTGCGGAAAAAGACGACCTCATCGGGGCAAGGCGCCAATTGCCGGATGCGCGCGGCAAAGGCACGATAATCTCGATATGATTCGCGTGCAGGCAGCTGCCACTCCACGCGAACCACCCATACGGTTGCCATGATGCCAGCCAGGCCGGCGAAACTGGCGATGGCGAGTTGTCGCCGCCGAGGAGCAAGCTCGCCCAGCCAGTGTTGGCCGATGCAGCCGAGAAACACGGCAGCGCCCGGATAGGCCGGCAGCAGATAATCCGCGCGTTTGAAGCGCGAACAGGAAAGCACCAACAGCACGCTGAGGAACCAGACCAGGCCGAAACGCGCCTCGGCATCGGTACGCCAAAGTCCTCGACGGTAGCTCCACCAAACCGCCCAGGGAAACAAGAGACTCCAGGGCAAGAAATCACCGACAAACTGCGGTAGATAGAACCACCACGGATTGGCCCGCAGATTGGAGCCACCGAAACCACGCTCGATATTGTGGTGCCACAGAAAAACGCGGAAAAACTCGCCATCGGTGGCGCGATTGGCCCACATAAACCACGGCAGCGTCAAAGCAGCGATAAGAGGCACTCCCCACCACACGCCCAACTCAGCAAGCTCGGCACTCCCAATGCGCCAGTGCCTCAGCCGCGGCAGACCAAGCTCCCCCATCCGATGCAAACTCATTACGGCTGCTGGCAGCACGAACCCAATCGGCCCCTTGAGCATCACGCCAGCGGCTACAGCCAGATAAGCCAAAACCAGCAGTGGCCAACGCCTCTGCGGCGGACGGCTGCGCGCCAGGTACAGGCCTCCCAGCGCCAGAGTGACGCTCAGTGTCAATGGCATGTCAATGCGGCCAATGCGCGCCAGCCAGGTGAAGTGGAGTGCCGTGGCCAACACTATCGCCGTTATTATCCCGGCCTGCGCGCGCTTGCAGCCAACGCCAAGTCCGATGCCAGTGAGCAAAATGCACAAAGCCGCCGCCCCGGCGGCTGGCAGACGTACTGCCCAGGCATCAACCACCCCGCCGCGCAGCCAGGCCAGCATGGCAACCATCCAGTAATAGAGGGGAGGTTTTTGCATCTCCAACCGGCCATCATACAAGCGCGGCAGTCCCCAGACACCGTCATCAAGGATCGTCTGCGCATCCATCCCTGCGCGCGCCTCGTGGCTGCTCCATAAATCTCGATCCGCCAGGCGATGAAAGAAGAGAAGATAGATTGCCAAGACGCCAAGAAAAAGAAACCAGCCACCACGAAGCACATGAATCACACGCATAAAAAAAAGAGAAAAAACCAAGAACATCGCGCGCGCTTCCACCCTCAGGCTATAATTTTGATTGGGCATTTATTTCATGGTATTCGTATGCTTCGTGGTGGCTGTTTTTTCACGCACACAAGCGTTGATGATTGTATGCCTCTTGCAGGCGTTGATAGGCCGGGCAGCTGGCCAGCAGTTCGGCGTGTGTGCCCACGGCAGCGATGCGGCCCATTTCCAAAACAACAATGCGATCGGCGATCTCCAGCGTATGCAAGCGATGGGTGATGACGAAAGTGGTACGGCCAACCATAAATTCCTTCATGGCCCGATGGATTAAAGCTTCGCTCTCGCTGTCAGCAGCGCTGGTGAATTCATCGAGGATGAGGATGCTCGGATCGCGGAGGATGACGCGCGCCAGGGCCAAACGCTGTCTCTGGCCGCCCGATAATTTGCTGCCAATCTCGCCAATCCGCGTCTCGTAACCTTTAGGCTGGGCGAGGATGAATTCATGCGCGAAAGCTCGCTTCGCTGCCGCCTCGACTTCCTCCGGCTGGGCCCCGCGTGAACCGTAAGCGATGTTATTATAAATGGTGTCATCAAAGAGGATCGTGTCTTGGGTGACGATGCCGACCAGTTGGCGCAAACTGCGCAAATTGACACGGCGAAGATCGTGACCATCGATGAAGACGCTGCCGTGATCGGGATCATAAAAGCGCGGAATCAGGCCGAGCAGCGTGGACTTGCCACTGCCGTTGGCGCCAACCACGGCGATCGTCTCGCCGACGCGTACGCCGAGGTGGATGTCATAGAGGATCGGATGCCCCGGCTGGTACGAGAAACAAACATCGCGGAATTCGATGTAATAGGGAGATAGGCCAGCCGCGCCAGCGACGGGTTGAGCAGCGGGTTTGCGGCGCAGGCGTGGGCCATCGCTATTGGCTTTGACACGCGGCCGGCGATCGATGAAATCGAAGATGCGGTCAGCCGCCGCGCACGCCGATTGAATGCGTGTGAACACACTCGACAGCTTGCGCACCGGGTCGGCGATAGCCAGCAGCCAACCGTACAATTGCAAAAGCTCGGCGGCTTCCAGCGGCTCTTCTGTCATGCGCATGCCGAACAGGTGGGTGGCTTGATGCAAAACCAGATGGGAGCCGGCCAAAAGCGCTGCCGCCACCGCGACTATAGCAAGGATCTCGATGATTGGATCGGCCAAGGCGTCGATATTGACCACCAACATCGCCTTGCGATAGTAATCACGCGTCGCCATCCGGAAACGCCGCCGTTCATACGGCTCCATCGTGAACGCCTTGACGACGCGTATGCCCTGAAACGATTCTTGAAGAATCTTATAAATGTTGGACATGCGCTCGAGCAGCCGTCGCGTTGCCTGTTTCATAATACGGCCGATGCGGGCCAGAATAAACACAGCGATCGGCACGAGAATGAGAAACATCAGCGTCAATTGCCAGCTGATGAGGCAGGCCAGCACGACGCAGGCCAAGGCTTTGAGAGGCTCCGCCACCACTTTGCCGAACAGTGTCTTAATGCCGGCCCCCAGGGATTCCATATCGTTGGTGAAGCGAGCCATCAACTCGCTGCTGCCCTGTTCGCCGAACTGATCAACGTCCAGATGGATAGCATTGCGATAAAAGCGATTGCGCAGATCAAACAGCGACAGATTGACAACACTGCCCACCAGCGACTCCTGGACGAACTCGAAGAAGCATTTGATGACACTGCCGATAACGACGAGAAGGAGCACCCAGGCCAGGGCCAAGAAACAATCTGGGGGCAAGAATCGATGGATGTATTTCTGCCCGACGAGGAGCCAGTACAATCGGGGCCGTACACGCGATAACCTGGATTCCAACTTCGACAGATCCCGGTTGATGTCGCGGATTTGCTGCTTCAGAAATAGCGATGGCCCTTTCCGTTCCTGCTCATGTTTACGTTCGTCCAGTTCCGCATTTTTCCGGTCAATTTGATGCTGGTAGTCCAGGACTTTCTTTTGCGCTTCCTCAATTTGTTTATTTATCCAGTCGTGGGGGCTTTGCTTATACTGAAGCAAGATAAGCAGAGGATAGATGGAAGAGAGATTAGCTCCCCAGAAAGCGGCGGCGCAAATGGCGCAAAAAATAGACAGAACCAGCCGTCGGCGGTAAGGCCAAGCGTGACGAAGCGCACGGAGAAAGTTTTTCATGATCGTCCCGAAAGTGGGGAATCTTCGGCAAATGCCGGGCTGTCTTTACCCGGAGCGGTTTCGCGTTGTAACACAGTTACCCTGTGCGGGCAAGAGGGAAGCAAGGCTGTTCGGGTGCTCCTCTCAAGTTTGGCGAGTGGGGTTGCGTCAGCCCTCGAGTAGGTTTTTCCACTCCTTCCCCCCTGGTGGAAGAGGGGAAAGCCCTCTGACCCTCCCCCACCAGGGGGGAGGGAAAAGACCGTTCGCACGTAAGCCCTCTTACACGCTCAAATCGAGAAGGGGACACTCAGGCTGTTCGGTTAACTCTTGGCGACACTTCTGCGCAGAGTCGCTAACCGAAGGGGATAGAACGCGCCACTCGCTTTAACGGTGCCTAATGGATAAAATGAACATAGAGTAACTCTTCCTCTGAGTCTGCGCCTCGTGGAGCCTCATCGTGAAAGAGAGTACTTGCCATGTACACGCTTCCCGTCCCCCGTATTCATGGGCTGGGTATTCTGCTGGGTATCCTTGCCCTAATGCTGGCCCACAGCCGGCAAACTACGGCCGCCGAGCCGCCTCCCGGCTCTGTCCACCGCATGGTCATCCAGGAAGGAGCGAATCGCCGCGTCCATTACATCGCCAGCGGTAATCTTTCGACCAGCGACCGTCTGGCCGCCGCCAATCTGGAACGCGCCGAGAATGAATTGGCTTACGTGAACGATCTACAACAGCTCAAACTCCAGTATGTCCGAAGCGAGCGAAGCCTGGAGCCGTGGCGGCGTTACGTGCAGGAGTGGTTGTACGGTGCGCGGATCAGCTACGGCGTCTCCAACTCCGGCTACGTCAACTATCTCCCCAACGGCATCTATGGAGTTCCTGGGACGTACGGATACAATCCGTTCTACTTCCCCTCGTTCTACGGCTATGGCTATCGCTGTGGGGCCTATGCCTCCCTTGGCGGCTCGTCGTATTCGGAGACACACAGCTTGCAATTCGGCATGGGCGATGAGGGCCGCGTCAAAGACGCCCTTGTTCAGGGGATTGCCCGGCAGGCTTTGCCCGAATACGCTGCCGCCGTCATGCGCGACTACGAAGCAGCCGTGTCTCGCGCGGCCACCTCGCCGGTCCTTTCGCGCGATCTGGGTCTGTCCAAAAGCGCCGCTCCCACTCCCTCGGCAGAACCTACTTTCCCCAAAGGCAGCAAAGCAGCCATTTGGGTAGGCAACGAAAAGTATGTGGGCACCATCAAGGATGATCGTCCCGGCTGGGTTGTCCTTCAGATAGACAAAGCCGACGTCACCGTACGTAAATCCGAGATCACACGCGCGGAGGTGCCGCCCAAGCCATAGGAAATCATCCCCGACTCCCTATGTTTAGCTGTGTGCCACAGGCACGCGCGGAATTCACGCTCGCCTGCGGCACACAGCTAAACATAGGATTTGTGAATAAAAGGGTCTGGTATGCAATCTCCAGCCACGACCACAGACATTCTCCTCAGCGACTTACGTGAGGAAGTCCTGTATTTGACTTTGAATCGTCCCGAAAAACGCAATGCGCTCTCGCAGGAGTTGCTGTCGCGCTTACATGACAAGCTGGAGGAAATCGCTGCGGATACGCAAGTCCGCGTCGTGGTGCTGGCCGCGCAAGGGTCCGTCTTCTGCGCCGGCCACGACCTGAGCGAAATGCTGGGATGCTCGGAAGAGGCCTACCGCGAATTGTTCGTACTCTGTTCAACAGTGATGCAACAATTGCGGGCGTTGCCGCAACCGGTGATTGCGCGGGTGCAGGGGATGGCGACGGCGGCCGGCTGCCAGCTCGTTGCCGCTTGCGATTTGGCCGTCGCTTCGGATAACGCTGCCTTCGCTACACCGGGTGTGAAGATCGGTCTCTTCTGCACCACGCCGATGGTGCCGCTGGTGCGGGCCATTCCGCCGCGCCTCGCTCTGGAAATGCTGCTGACCGGCAAGGCTGTCTCGGCTCAGCAAGCCCTCGCCTGGGGCCTGGTCAATCGCGTTGTTCCGGCGGACCAGCTGGACGCCGCCATCCGGGAACTTACCGATGCCATCCGCGCTTCCAGTCCGCTGACGGTTCGCATCGGCAAACGAGCCTTTTACGATCAGCTTGCCCTCGATGAAGCCAGTGCCTATGCGCGGGCTACGGAAGTGATGACGAAAAACGCCCTGTGCCGCGATGCCCAGGAAGGCATGAGTGCTTTTGTCCATAAGCGCCGCCCTACCTGGATCGGCCAGTAAGATGGGCCGCGCTGCGTTCGCCCCACCAGGCCCGCAAGCGGACTTCGCTGCGTTCGCTCCGTCCGGTCGCTATCGCTCGGCATCGCCGAATTGATGCTCAGCGACAAGCCCGGACGGCCAATTCAACCATAATAGACGCTTAAAGTGGTAATCTCCGCCGATATTGTAGCCGCGGATGCCGTGCCAGACACATTCGCATGCCCGGTGCGTATGGCCGCAGAAAGCAAAGGCAATGCGTTCGGCGTGGCGGGCCAGCAATTCCTCCATCGCCTGATTGCCGCCGAAGGCTTCCCATAGCAGATCATCAATTGTCCAAGGCGGTTGTTTCTGAGGAAAACTGATGCCGCGCATGGGCGGATGATGCGTTACGATGATGACGCGCTCCGCCTGCGCCAGTGCTATATGCAAGTGTTGAGCCACGGTTTCCACCACACGGGCTGTGAAACGAGCATCATCGAGCGGCCAGCGCACAAAGTTGACATCGTTGTGTCGGCCGCGTGTGAACTGCTTGCTAAACAGGCGTTGTTCCTCGCCGGGATAAGTGCGTTCCAGGGCCTCGCGCGACCAGGAATAATCGTACCAGTTGATGGAGCCGACAAGCGCCAAACCGAACTTTGGCAAGAGGAGCGGCCCCTGATCGAGATAATGAAAATCGTATTGCCGGCACAAGGCGGGGAGATCTTCCTCGTAGAGCTGGAGCGAATCGCGCCGATCCGCGCGCTCGACCCAAAGATCGTGATTGCCCGGCACCAGTGCTTTGTTGCGGCAGGGTAGATCGGCAAATAATTGCAGGCATTCGCCGAAGTAAGATCCAGTGCCGATGTCACCGGCGAGAACGAGAACGTCCGGCGTCTGTTTATGCAGAAAAGAAGCGAGCAGGCGTGTGGCTTCTTCACCGCGGCCGCCGTGGCCCCAGTGCAGATCGGCCGTAAGCGCCAGTTGCAGCTCCGCAGCCATGAGGCAAAATCTCCCGCTTTAGTGAAACCCGTCGCCGGGGTGACGAGTAGACACTATTGATCTCCGCAATCCGCCGGCTCGTCGTATTGTACAGGAGTTTCTTCACCATGCGTTGCTTTCACGGGGCTACGAGCTTCCTCCTCGCCTGGACACTGGGCGCTGCATCTGTATATGCTGAGACGTCCCGCACAGAGACACTTCCTTCGCCGCTGCGGCTGCTACCTGATCGAACCGATTTGCTGATTCAGGCGCCGCAGCCACGCCGTCTCCTCGAAACGCTGGTGACGGGAAATCTCTTGGAGCAATTACAACAATTCGCTCCGGTTCGGGAGTTTTTCGGCTCTACCAACGTCCGCCGCGCCCAGCAGCTGATCGCTTATTTCGAGAAAGAACTAGGGCTTCCCTGGCCGCAATTGCTTGATCGCTTGACCGGTCGCGGGATCGCTATCGGTATTCAGTTTGGCCCCAACCCGGCCCCCGTGTTGCTCGTCATCGAAGGCGA
>JAJPHU010000168.1 GCA_021325115.1 Planctomycetota bacterium
ATCCACCGGCGGAGCACCCGCGAGCGTGGTTGGAATGCGCTCGGCTTGCAGGATCGGTTCCCCCATGTCCACACGCACTTGTCGCACTGTGCCGCCGGCAATTTCCAGATCTAGCCTCAGGACACCACGGCCCGTCTCGATGGTTAACGGCGATTTACGCACGAGACCATGATCATACACGAATTTCGCTACACAGCGGATGCCGTTGCCGCACATCTCTGCTTCGCTGCCGTCGGCATTGTACATGCGCATGCGTGCATCCGCCTTGTCAGATGGACAGATCAGGATCAGACCATCGCTACCAACGCCGAAATGGCGATCGCTGATGGCGCGGCTGAGTCCTGGTGGATCATGCGGCATGGGGTGGCGGAAACAATCGACGTAAACATAATCATTGCCGCAACCGTGCATTTTGACAAAGTGCATGCAATCAACTCTCTTCCGGTCTTTGGCGTGGAATGCCTGGATGTACATCAATTCATCACCGGGCTGGCATTCCAAATTATACTCTGCACCGTTGATTGTAGTTTTTTGTTCTCTTTCCCCCACCCGGAGGGAGGGGAGGGAACTGGGTCCGGTAGCACTTACACTTCCGGATCATTTTATTCGCTTCATTTCGCTGGTCCCTCTTGCCGAAATCATTATTATTATGATAAAGATGGTTGTATCGGTACCGGGAAAGGAGAAACGATGCTCGAAACCCAAATGACCGCCGAGGAAATCTCCGAGGCCAACCAGCGATTGGTCGACGCGCCGGCGGAGACAATTTTGCGCTGGGCCGTGGATACGTTCGGTGAGAAACTGACGATGGCGACCGCTTTCGGTGCGGAAGGATGCTGTCTGATCCACATGCTGGCCGACATCGATCCGAGCATCCGTATCTTCAACCTGGACACGGGCTATCAGTTTCCCGAGACGCTGCACCTGCGTGAACGGATCAAAGAACGTTACGGCATCGAGGTCGAGTACGTTCGTCCGGAAACGACGGTGGCGGAATATGAAGCGGAGCATGGGGGGCCTTTGTACCATCTGCGCCCGGATCAGTGTTGTCACGATCGCAAGCTGGTGCCGTTGCGCCGGGCGGTAGCCGGCTACGCTGCCTGGATTAGCGCCATTCGCCGCGATCAGACCTGCCATCGCGCGGCCGCTAGCACCGTGCAATGGGACGCCAAGTTCAACCTGGTGAAGATCAATCCCCTCTTGTCCTGGACGCGCAAGGACGTGTGGAGCTTCATCCTCAAGCACAACATTCCTTACAACCCCTTGCATGATTACGGTTATCCGAGTATCGGTTGCTGGCCGTGTACGTCGCCGGTCGGCGAGGGACAAGATGAGCGCGCCGGTCGTTGGGCTGGTAGCGCGAAAAAGGAGTGCGGCTTGCACGTCATCGAGGTACAAGATGGCGGTGGAATTTGAGGATAGAGGATAGAGGACAAAAAATGTTTTCTTCTCTCTTCTATCCTTAAAGTGGAGAGGGATTATGCGGATTTCCGCCAAAGCTGAGTATGCTTGCGTGGCCATGCTGGAGCTAGCCGCCAACTATGCCGAGCCGCAGCCGCTGCCCATTAAGGCCATCGCTGAAGCCCAGGACATTCCCCACAATTTCCTCGTGCAGATTCTGCTGCAATTAAAGACGGCAGGCTTGGTTGTCAGTGTGCGCGGCGCTTCCGGCGGCTATCAACTGGCGCGTCCGCCGGAGACGATCACGTTGGCCGACATCATCAATGCCATCGACGATCGCGCCGCCATGCCGCGCTCGGCCCTGGCCAAGGGACGCCCTTTGCCTGCTGTCGGCGTTCTGCTCGACATTTGGCAGGAGGTGCAAGCGGAAGAGCAACGCGCTTTGCAGCGCATCACGCTGGCGGAGTTGGTCCGTCGTATTCAAGAAGATCATGCCTTGTCGTATCAAATTTAAGGAGTTTTGCGATGTCCGATTTGATTCCGCCGCACGGCGGCCTGAGAGAACCCGTCAACCGCAATGTGCCTGCTGAGGAAGCGGCGGATTTCCGCGCCCGCCTGGCCGCGCTGCCGCGCCTGGTTATCAGCGATGCCGACCTTTCAACACTCTATCGTCTCGGCGACGGCGGACTCAGCCCATTAACCGGCCCGATGGACCGCGAGACGTTCAACCGCGTCCTCGACGAAGAAGTGATTGTCCACGACGGTAAGAAATATGCCTGGACTATCCCGCTATCGTTTCCGGTGGACGAAGGGCAAGCGAAGACATTGAAACCCGGTCAGCGTGTCGCCTTGGTGCGTTCCCACGCAGAGCAGGGGAACGAAGAGATAGTTGGTTCTTTGGATATTAGCGATATTTTTCCGTGGGATAAGGCTCATTATGTCCGCAGCGTCTACGGGACGGAGCGTTTCGATCATCCCGGCGGCCGCATGGTTGAGCGTGATCCGCGGACACATCTGCTGGGCGGCACGGTGCGCGTCTTGCCGCAGCCCAAACATCCCGACTACGGCCAATTCATCCTGTCGCCGCGTGAGACGCGGGCGCTGTTCGCCCAAAAGGGCTGGAAACGCGTCGTCGCTTTCCAGACGCGCAATCCGTTGCACCGCGCCCACGAATATGCCTTGGTTGCCGGTCTGGAGCGCCTGGTGCGCGAGGGGCATTTCGCCGGCGCCGTGCTCAATCCGCTGGTCGGCGAAACCAAAGGCGACGATGTCAATGCCGTGACGCGCATGCGCACCTACCGGGCACTGATCGAAAGTAAAGCCCTGGGTGAAGGCGATAAGGATGAAGAATTATGGAAGAAGGCCGGATGCGATATTACAGATCGCATAATCCTCTTGGGTCTGGACATCAAGATGTTTTATGGCGGGCCGAAGGAGGCGATCATGCATGCCATCTATCGCCAGAACTTCGGCTTCACCGACATTATCATTGGCCGCAAGCATGCCGATGCTCCGTATGAAGACGGCAAAGACATCTGGGACGGTCTCGCCGCCCAACGCAAATTCGACGAGTTGAAAGGCGAATTGCTCATCAAGCCGGTGAAGATTGGCTTCGCGGCCTACTACGAAGAGTTGGGCCGTGTCGGCCTGGTCGAAGAATGCGAGCCGAAGGGCTACAAGCAAGTGACCATCGCCGGCCGTATCCTCCGCGAGACGCTGCGCAAAGGCGAGCTGCCCGACCCGCGCATCATGCGTCCTTCGACGGCACGCATTCTGATCGAGAGCATGAAGGGGCAATAAGTCAAACAGAGCCGCAACCGTGAGCGAGCGGGACTTTCCTCTCTCTCACGGTTGGCCGCAAAATAGGTGAATAGAACCATGCCGGCCAAAAACATTTATCAGGACGCCGTTGTCCATGCGTTGATCGGGAATGGCTAAACGATCATGGACGATCCCTTGAGAAAATCTCCTTGGGAAACAGCGATCTTTACGTCGATGAGCACCAGCGATGGGACGAAGGGCCCGTCGCTGGTGCTCAAGGCGAGTTCGTTTGGGAAGCACTCCTTCGTTACCCTTCATCCTCCTCCGCGCCTATTTTCGCCTTGCTGACAATTTGCTGCTGCACGTTGCTAGGCACCACGTCGTAGTGCTTGAACTCCATGCTGAACGATCCCTGCCCCTGCGTGATACTATCCAGCTGCGAGGCGTAGCGTGTCACTTCGGCCAACGGGACCAGCGCCGTGATAACGGATAAATCACCGGGCAGGCTCTCCTGATTCTCGATACGGGCGCGCTTGGTGTTCAAATCGCCGAGGATGGCACCGGTATACTTGGTCGGCACGGTCACTTCCACCTCGACGATCGGCTCCAGGAGCACCGGACGCGCAGCCAGGAAAGCATTCTTGAACGCGATGCGTCCAGCCGTCTTGAAGGCGGCTTCCGAGCTATCGACCGGATGGTCCTTGCCGAAATACACTTCGACGGCGATGTCTTGCATACGATAGCCGGCCAAAGCGCCGCGTTCCAACAACTCCTTGCACCCCTTCTCGACAGCCGGCACGAACTGATTGGGAATCGTGCCGCCGACGATGGTGTCGATGAAAGCGAAGTTGTATTCCGGATCGTAATGGGCAGAGCGCATTTTCTCGAACTTCTCTTTGTTGGCAAAGCGTTCCAGGAGTGCTTCCTCGCTGTCGATGTCGCGCGGTAACGGATAGATGCGCAAGTGGACCTCGCCGAATTGGCCGCGGCCGCCCGTCTGCTTCTTGTGCCGATGATTGCCCTCGGAAGGGATAGTAATAGTCTCTCGGTAGGGTATTTTCGGCTCCTTGGTGACGACCTCCAGGTCAAAACGGCGCTTCAAGCGATTGATAAGCACGTCCAAATGCAGCTGATTGGTGCCGTTGATGACCAACTCTTTGGTCTGCATATCGCGAGTGACATGGAAGGTCGGGTCTTCGTTGGCGATCTTCTGCAAGCTGCCGGAGATTTTCTGTTCGTCGCCGCGCGCCTTGGGTTCGACAGCGAGGCCGAACATCGGCATAGGAAAACTCGGCACCGGCAGCTTCGGAGCGCCGGCGTGATTGCTGACCGTATCGCCGATGTGCAGATCTTCAACTTTGGTGACAGCAAAAATATCACCGGGAATCGCTTCGGCAATGTTGGTATGCTTGTTTCCTTGCATGAGTAACAGTCCCGCCACCCGCGCCGACTTGCCCGTGCGGACGTTGATGAGCGGTTGGTCTGGCTTGTAGCTGCCCGACAGGACGCGGATGAAACTCAGATTGCCAACGAACTTATCCGTGACGGCCTTGAAGACTTGGCCGACAAACACACCGGTTGGTGATGGCTCCACGGTTACCTCCGTATCGCCTTTCTTGGCCGTACGCCGCTTGCCTTGTTCGGGCGAGAGGGTATAAGCGGCGAGGCCATCGAGCAATTCGGCGATGCCGAGATCTTTCTTGGCGGCGGTGCAGAAGATGGGGATAACGGTGCCGGCCTGGAGTGCTTTGGGCAAGGCAGCGGCCAGCTCGTCGGCGCCGATCGAGCCTTCCAGAAGGTATCTCTCCATGAGCGCATCATCGGATTCGACAATAGCGTCGATCAGCTGCGAGCGTGCGGCGCTCAGGTCAACGGCGCAACCGGCAGGGGCGGCATCCGGAGGATTGAGGACGCTGACCACACCGCTGAATTTCGGGCCGACGTTGATCGGGGCATTGAAGAGAACGCAGCCTTTGCCAAAGGTGTCGCGCACAGCCTTCATTAGCTCATCGAATTTGATGTTATCGGCGTCGAGCTTGTTGAAGACGAGCAAGCGAGTCAGACCGCGTTTACCAGCTTCATTGAACATGCGCCGCGTGTTGACCTCGACACCGTTAGCTGCCGATACCACAATCAGTACGTTCTCGACCGCATTCAGCGCCGACAGGGCGGCGCCGATGAAAGCGGGATCGCCGGGCGTGTCGAGCAGATGAATCTGTTTGCCCTTGTGTTCCAGGTGTAGAACGCTGGTGTCGATGGAGAAGTGACGCTTGTGTTCTTCGTCGTCGTAGTCGGAAATGCTGGTACCATCGTCCACGCTGCCCCGGCGATCGACAGCCTTGGCCTGATACAACAGGGCGTCGGCAAGAGAAGTCTTGCCCGACGCCCGATGTCCCGCCAGGGCGATGTTCCGAATGTCCGCTACTTGATATTTTGCCATAATAAAACTCCTAATTGGGGATAGTAGTTTCGTCTTTGGTTAGCCGGGACGCAGAGCGGATTTGCGCTTTCTTGCGGGGGGCGGCTAGCCGTCGTGGTTACTTGTTTTTTTGTGGGCCAGGGCGATCGCCGCCGCCAGATCCAACTTCCCCTCATACAAGGCCCGGCCGATGATACAGCCTGCCAAGCCGCGCTGCGCCAGCCGGACAATGTCCTGCAAGGTGGTCACGCCGCCGGAGGCGATCACCGGCACCGACACGGCAGCAGCCAATTCGGCGGTTGCTTCGACATTGGGACCTTCCATCATGCCATCGCGGCTAATGTCCGTGTAAATGATTGCGGCCAACGGCCACGCGGCGCAGCGACGCGCCAGGTCCAGAGCCGATTGCCCCGAATCGCGCTCCCAGCCCTGGATAGCCACGCGCCCTTGCCGCGCATCAATACCCACGCAGATACGGCCAGGATAGCGCCGGCACATCATTTCGCACCAGTCCGGATCGAGCAAGGCCCGCGTACCGAGAATCACACGCTCAACGCCCCAACCCAACGCCTGGTTGATATGTTCTTCACTGCGCAAACCGCCGCCCAGCTGGCAAGGCACGCCGGATTCTTCCACGATGCGCCGTACACTGTCGCCGTTGACCGGATGCCCCTGACGGGCGCCGTCGAGATCGACGAGATGGAGAAAGGTCGCACCTTGCTCGACCCAGCGCCGCGCCAGAGCAGCGGGATCGCCGCCGAAGACGGTTTGCTGAGCGTAGTCGCCTTGCCGCAACCTTACGCATTGGCCGCCTCGCAGATCGATGGCCGGCAAAATCCGCACGAGAGAACCTCCGATCGGAACAGGGACGTTTCGCGCCACTGTAGAGGGAGATGAGGCAAATTGCAAGGGGCTGTTGAAGGAGAGGTGCCTTGGCCTCCTCTCCTGTTGGGATATGCCCCCGGCGGTTCGCGGTGGTTAAATGCCTGCATTTCCTCGTTCCAGGCTTCGCCTGAGAATGAGAAGGCGGGAACAACCGCGCCGGGAGTTTTGCACGTACTTGCTTCTATTTCCGCTTCGGTTTGTACATTTCTTCCATCCTCTTTCGTTTTTCCTTGTGGACACCTTGTTGGCGGTCAGGGTTTGTTCTCGTAGCCGTAGTGCCGGATGACGTGTCCCCAGCGGCGTCCGATCTCTGCGCGTAGCTCCGGGGCAAGCTCCGGATAACGGTTCGTTTTGTAGCCGGCGTTGGCGTCCAGATATGTTCTCAAGCGCGGCAGAAATTCCTCGAAGCCGCCCAGCTCCAGGCGCTCGTACAAGAGCCGCATCTGCCCTACTGGATCGGCAATCAAATCTTCGTAGCGCAATTCATGAAAGCGATGAGCGGCAAGCAGCGGCTTGCTCTGTTCGAGCCGGGCGTACAAGTGCGTGAAGGTATCGAAGACGTATTCTTCCAGGCCGGCGAACGTCGGCCGTTGCAGGCCGTGCGCAAGATACATCGCTTTCCACATGTTGACCGTCGAAGGGAAAACCGCGAATGGATTGCGGACGATGTGGACGAAACGGGCATCCGGGAACAGCTCCAGCAGAGCCGGGATGCGGCAGGTATGCGTTGGCGACTTGAGGACAAGGCGACGCGCATCCTTGTAGGTGAGACGGCGCAGGAAGCCCAGGAATGCCTTTTTCCAGGCCTGGCGCGCGCGGGGCGGCAGGCCGTCGAGGTCGAGCGCTTCGGGATCTTGCGGCGGATGATTGGGAAAAGCGATGGTCAGATACGGCGACGGTTGGCCCATCATGCACAGGGCGAACTCTTCCTCTTGCGGTCGGTCCCAGCCGGCTGGCATATTGTCCATCGGTCGCCGCGACGGCAGCAAAAAGCGGAACCAACGTTTGAACAGCGTCTCGGTTAGCAGAAAATGATTCGGCTCCAGACATTGATAGGTGTTCGGATAGGTATGGCGTGGGTCGAGGATGAGCAATTCGTGCAACAGCGTCGTGCCCGTGCGCCAGTGGCCGATGATGAACAGAGGCGCATGTGCAATCGGCACACGGTCGAGCTGACTGCCGTACCACGCTTCCTGCACCCAGCGCAACAGCGTATGGCCGAGGCTGACGAAAGTGACAATAAAAGCAACATACCACTGCGAGGGATGAACGGCCAGATGATTGCGGAGAAGGAGACGTAGCCAGGCAAAGAAATCGCAGCCTTCCCAGATATGCGGCATCCATTCGCACGGCCGCGCAGGCATCGAATCGTAAGAGCGGCGAAGAGTAGTCATGTCCGGCATCTCGCGGAACCAGAAATCAGTTGGCCTATTTTGCCACAGCTATCCAGACGGGCAAGACGAGTTTGCCAGTTGGCGCTGCATCGATTGCCTTTCTGTGTATAATAAAGATGAAGGGCCGCTCCACCCTACCTGGCAACTTCGGTATGGCGGAGCGGCCCTCACAAGGCGCGGCGTGGAGCAGTGGCAGCTCGCCAGGCTCATAACCTGGAGGTCAGTGGTTCGAATCCACTCGCCGCAACTACGATAATTCCGCTTTAGCTCTTCTCCTCTCCTGCCGACGCTTCCCACAATCGTCGCGGACGTTTCCGGTTCGTCCGGTTGTTGACGATTGCATTGTTTGCGATTAAATAATGTTGGACTGAAACAAAAGTTGGTGGTGGGTGGCCACGTTTTCTTACAAACCCTGCCCCCACCCGTCAGAAATGGAGGTTTTGGGCTTCCTTCCTGTGGTTGTGAAACAGTGAGGGCTGACGACTCATGAGGATCGCACAAGTTGCCCCGCTCTACGAACGGGTTCCGCCGCAAAACTATGGCGGCACCGAACGTGTGGTTTCCTATCTGACCGAGGAATTGGTAAAGCAAGGACACGAGGTAACGCTATTCGCCAGTGGCGACTCGATCACGCAAGCCCGCCTGGTTGCGCCTTGCGATAAGTCGCTGCGTCTGGATAAGAACAGCGTGGACCCGATGATCTATCACGTCCTGATGTTGGAAATGGTTTTCCGCGAAGCCAAGCGTTTCGACCTCATTCATTTCCACATTGACTATCTGCATTTTCCGTTAATACGACGTTACAGGCGGCCCCACGTGACCACGTTGCATGGCCGGCTCGATCTGCCCGAATTGCCGGCCCTCTACCGCGAGTTTCGGGAGATGCCCGTTGTCTCCATCTCGAACGCGCAGCGTGGGCCGTTGCCTGGGGCCAATTGGCAGGGCACCGTCTATCATGGCCTGCCGCTCGATCTACATTCCTTCACCGAGCAACCGGGGGAATATTTGGCCTTCCTGGGCCGCATCTCGCCTGAAAAGCGTGTCGATCGCGCCATCGAGATCGCCCGACGGGCCGGGCTGAAATTGAAAATCGCCGCCAAGATTGATCGAGCTGATCGCGCCTATTACGAAAAAGAGATCGCTCATCTCTTCAAGGATCCGCTCGTGGAGTACGTCGGCGAGATCGGTGGCCGGGCCAAAGACGAGTTCTTGGGCCAGGCACGAGCGTTGCTTTTCCCCATCGATTGGCCGGAGCCTTTTGGATTGGTGATGATCGAGGCGCTGGCCTGCGGCACGCCGGTCATTGCCTGGCGCTGCGGCTCGGTGCCGGAAATAATCGACGACGGCATCACTGGCTTCATCGTGGACAACCTGGACGATGCGGTGCGCGCGGTGGAGCGCGTGGCGTCGCTGAGCCGGCGTCGCTGCCGGGAGGTCTTCGAGCAGCGCTTCAGTGCCGCACGCATGGCGCGCGATTATGTGGCCATCTATGAGCGGCTGGTGCGCGCGTACAGGCCGCGGCGCAAAAGCATCACTGTCCCCATGCTCCGTGCTGCCACGAAAAGCAGCCAAGTCATCTTGCCTGGAAGAATGTCTCTGAATTACCCTGCAAAGAAGAGGATACTATCGGATAAAACCGGGCTACGACCGTAAGGGCTCGGCATCGGATGAGCCGGAAACGTAAGCAACGGACCTTGCGCCGCTGCTTAGGATCGCCGGACAAAACCCTTTTCCTCCCTGATGGGAGGGGCTGGGGTGGGGGTAGAAGGGCAAGTGGGCCAAGGAGTTCCGCCCCCCACCCGAACCCTCCTCACAAGGAGGGCGGGAAACGTCTGCTTGTCCTTACGTTTTCGGCTCGTCCGCCAGGGGAAAAAGCCAAGGAGGGCAAGACATGGTACGGAATGGGATTGTTTCTCCAGGAGCAGCGTGGAGCATTTCCAACGACTTGTGGCAGCGTATTCGACCTCTTCTCATGCACGAATCGATCCTTCAGCCGGCCAATCTTATTTTCCAACCGCAAGACGGCGTCTTGGTGGTCGAAGATCTTTTCCCCATCCTCGCCGCTTCGCCGCCTGCAGACGTCAATACCCGCGTCCTCAAACAGGGAGAGACCTTTGCTGTTTTTGATCCCTTCGGCGATATCAAGCCGGTCGGCATGCAGGAAGAAGGGATCTATCACGAGGGCACGCGCTATCTCTCTTGTCTAATCTTGCACCTGGGTGCGGATCGTCCCCTGCTTCTTAGCTCCGTCGTCAAGCGGGACGAAGCGGTGTTGACAGTCGATCTGACCAACCCCACCCTTCCGGCCGAGAAAGGCTCCATCCCGCACGGCACCATTCACCTGTTTCGCTCCAAGTTTCTCTGGCAAGGCTGCTGCTACGAAAAGCTGCGCCTGCGCAACTACGGCCTGAACCGGGTCGAGCTTTCGTTTTTCCTCCAGTTTCAGGCCGACTTCGCCGACATTTTCGAGGTGCGCGGGACGCGGCGAGCACGCAAAGGAGAATTCCTCAAGCCGATCTTAAAAGGGGATAGCGTACTTTTGTCCTATCGCGGACTTGACGGTCTGGTACGGCGGACCCAGATTCAGTTCTCCCCTCCGCCTCGGGCATTGACCGATTCCCAAGCGTATTTCAAGCTATCGCTCCAGCCTCAAGAGGCAGCGACGTTCATTGTGACGGCCAACTTCCAGTCGGATCATGCGGAAAGCGTCTTTCCGCCATCCTACGAACAAGCGGCGTCTCTCGCCGCTGCCAGTATTCAGGAAGCACGGGCCCAAACCTGTGACATCTACACTTCGAACGAACAGTTCAACGATTGGATCAACCGCAGCCTCTCGGACCTGCACCTGATGGTCACCAACACGCCCGAAGGACCGTATCCTTACGCGGGTGTGCCCTGGTTCAGCACGGCTTTCGGGCGCGACGGTATCCTTACGGCCTTGGAGTGTTTGTGGATCAATCCCTCTATCGCCCGCGGCGTGCTGACATTCCTGGCCTCGACCCAGGCCGAGGAAGTCATCCCAGAGCAAGATGCCGAGCCGGGCAAGATCCTGCACGAAACCCGGCGCGGCGAGATGGCTGCTCTGGGGGAGATTCCCTTCCGCCGTTACTACGGCAGCGTCGATGCCACGCCCCTGTTTGTCATTTTAGCCGGTGCCTATTATGAACGTACCGGCGACCGCGCCCTGCTGGAAAACATCTGGCCCAATGTGGAAAAAGCTCTCCACTGGATCGATACCTATGGCGATGCCGATGGCGACGGCTTCGTGGAATACGCGCGGCATTCTCCCAGCGGGCTGGTGCAGCAGGGCTGGAAGGATTCGTATGATTCGGTCTTCCACGCCGACGGCTCGCTGGCGGAGGGACCGATCGCCCTTTGTGAAGTGCAGGGGTATGTCTATGCCGCCAAGCGTGCCGCTGCGGATCTGGCCGGGGCGCTGGGACACGATGAACGTGCCGCTGCTCTGCGGGCCGAAGCCGAGACCCTGCGGCAGCGCTTCGAGCAAACTTTCTGGTGCGAGGAGCTTTCGACCTATGCTCTGGCCCTGGACGGCAAAAAACGCCCCTGCCGGGTCCGTACGTCCAATGCCGGCCAGTGTCTCCTGAGCGGCATCGTCAGTCCCGAACGAGCCCAGCGGGTTGCCTGCACCCTGATGGGCGCGGAATCCTTCTCCGAATGGGGTATCCGCACGGTCGCCTCTTCCGAGGTCCGTTACAATCCGATGTC
>JAJPHU010000358.1 GCA_021325115.1 Planctomycetota bacterium
CAGACTGGTATCCTGGTACTATGTTCTCTCGATTGGCGACCCGTGCAATGCGGCGTCTGAGCGGCCGGCCCTGCTTTCAGATCTACGGCAAAGCCCGCAGCGAGAGCACCTGGCGTCTCATCAGCGTTTACGCCACACACCGCCGCAACAACGACAGCCGTTGGCCGGCCTATCTCTTTCGCGGCACCTGCATCACCTGGACGGCAGAAATCATCGCCGTCGGCTGGGATTTCGCTGAGAAAGTGTTGCGCGAACAGATGAGCGAGCCGGCTTCGCGCGAGCGCCCCGTGGAAGTGGCCGCGGGCCGCATCCGCGATCCGCACCGCCGCGCCGCCGTCGGGGCTGTGCCCTCCGCCAGCGCCAGTGAAATACTGGCCCACGAGTGCGGCCATACCTGGCAGATGTTGCGACTGGGCTTGCTCTATTGGCCTATCGGTGGGGCACTCACCCTCTTCCGCGAAGGGCCGTACTGGTGGAACCGCTTCGAAAACCAGGCCAGCGAAATCGGTCAATTCGGCGGCATTGTCAACGGCTCCGTCTGCGACGAGCTGGTGCAGCATCTATCAACAAGGACAACATGACTTCGTGACAAGACATACGTGTCCCTATTGCCTGCAGGACGTATGATGCTCGAAGAGATGTGCATCCTCGGTAATACAGTGAGGTTGCCGGCTGGCTGGCCTCAGAAGCCCACGTAAGGGACTAACGGATGGATACGCATTTCCAAGGCATGCCGTTCTCGCTAACCCGGCAAATGCCCGGCGCCAGGTCCGCAATCGCATCGGGAGTATGTTTCAGCCGTATCTGGTTAATGCCCATAGTTCCGTGACGAAGGTAGCCAGTTTCTTTGACATTCCGTTGCTCTGGACCTCGCCCCAGGGCACAGCTTGTAAGAAGAGAGATGAGAGAGCTTGTAAGAAGAGAGATGAGAGAACAAAAAGCACTGGGCCTGTTTGCCAAGTGGCCGATACCGGGTAGGGTCAAGACGCGCCTGGCACCCAGCAATGCTGCCTGGGGTGCGCGGGCGGCGCAGGCTTTCCTGCTGGATGCGCTCCAGCGTTTCGCCGCCGTGGAGGCGCAGCGTGTGTTGGTCTTCGCTCCAGCCGAACACGAGGCGGATTTTGCCGCGCTCGTGGCCGATCGCTTCCTCCTCACGCCGCAGGGAGATGGCGACCTGGGCCAGCGCTTGGCTGCATTCTTCGCACAACAATTCGATATCGGTGCTCGGGCCGTCGTGGTCATCGGCACTGATAGTCCAACGTTGCCGGTCGAATACGTCGAGCATGCCTTCGCCGAGTTAGCGAACACGGACGTGGTGTTGGGACCGGCCACAGACGGCGGCTATTATCTCATCGGCTGCAAGCCCGATCATCCGCCGCTGTTCGACAACATCGCATGGAGCAGCGGACGTGTTCTGGCCGACACCATCGCTGCTCTGGCCGAGTCGCGTTGGCGTCTGGCCCTGTTGCCACCCTGGTACGATGTGGACACGCCCGAAGATTGGGAACTGTTGCGTGGCCACATGGCTGCCCTGCGCCGCGCCGGCATCGACCCCGCCGCGCCGCAGACCGAGGCGCTGCTCCGCGAGACTATCTGAGCCGCGATCATTCGGGAAATGACAGGCCGTTATCTTGAGCAAGGCCATCGTGTCCTTCAGGTTCGGCGAGCGCGGACTACTATCGTCTGAGAAGCTCCGGGAGCGGCAGGCGCTCTACTTTCTTCGCGAAGGCTTCTATAACTTTCAGCAAAACGACTACGAGGCGGTGAAACAGTGGCTCGAACGAGGTGTGGAACTCTACCCGGAGGACATTCCGAACAAAACATCTCAGCTGAGACTTGTGCACAAAAATTCCACCAAGTTTCCAGACGCCCACTAAGGCGTCCACAGGCGAAACCCTTCCCCCCACCCTGACCCTTCCCCACAAGGGGGAGGGAAAAGACCCCTGACCCTCCCCCACCAGGAGGGAGGAACGCCCCCTGGCACGGAAGCCCTCTTCCACACCCAAATCCAGAGCACACCCACGGAACAAAGAAAATGTACGCGGCCCCTTGACACGGTCGGCGCAGAGGCTTAATCTCAACAGATGAAAACCGATTCAATCTCTTCCGCGTGTGGATCGAGAGCGCGTGGTTTTCAAGCGTCCCTATGAAAGTGTTTCGTTCTGATTGGTCCTGAGGAGATAAACCGATGCAACAGCAGCGATTTCGCCCGCGCGGGCGCGCCGCCTTCACGCTGGTTGAGCTGTTGGTGGTGATCGCCATTATCGCCGTCTTGGTTGGCCTACTCATGCCGGCTGTGCAAAAAGTACGCGAAGCTGCCAATCGCAGCCAGTGCCAAAACAACCTCAAGCAAATCGGCTTGGCTTTCAGTAACGCCGCTGGCACCTACAACAACGAGCTGCCGCCAGCGCTGGGGAATTACCCCTCGACCGCCGCCAGTGCCCTTGGCACCCCCTTGATTTGGCTGCTCCCCTTCATGGAACAACAAAATCTCTACCAGCAAATGGGCTATCCTGCCACCACGGCGAACTCTGGACCCTGGGTCACCGGGAGTTACGGAGGGGTTACGGTCACCGTGCCCGTCATCAAGAACTATCAGTGCCCGAGCGATGTCACGATTAAAACAGGCGCGGCTTCCGCCCAGCCGGGTTGTTTGGCTTCCTACGGCGCCAACGCTCTGGTCTTCGGGACGGTACTGACGAACTCACAAACAGGACAGGTCAGTCTCATAGGCACAAAGGGGGGCACTCACATCCCTACGGATATTCCCGACGGCATGTCCAATACCATTTTCATGACGGAGAAACTGGCCTATTGCGCCGCAGGAGGAACTCAAGGCGGAACGCTCTGGGCAGATGTCGGAGCTACCGGTACAGAACCTTCGGGGTGGGCTGCTGGTGGTGGAATTCCCCTTGTTGGCACTACACCTACTCCTCTCCAGCTGCTTAGCACTCCGCCCATATTGATTCCCGTACAGTTCGGTATCACCAACGCCCTCAACTGTTCCTATCAATACCCGTCCAGCGGCCACACCGGCGCCATGATCGTCGGCCTGGGCGATGGTAGCGTGCGCAACGTCAACCAAGGTATCAGCCAGATGACCTTCAACCTCGCCATGATCCCCAACGACGGCGCGACCCTACCTTCGGACTGGTAAGCACCAACGAGCCGGAAGCGTCTATGACGAACTGCTTGCTGTTGTGGATGTTTCCGGCTCATTTGTTCTCGTCCTCTCGCATGGCCTCTTGCCAACGATGAGTTAGAGTCTTACCTTTAGGACTAGCGGACAAAAGCTCTCTCTCTGGTGGGGGAGGGAGTGCAGCCTCAGCAAACATTTCCTTCTCCCACAAGAGGGAGAGGTTTTATCCGCTCTTAACAAATACGCATTTGCGATTTGTGCTCTCTCGTTTCGGCTCTTTCTCCCTTGGTTCCAGGAGGCTGTCCCATGAAGCAACGGAGCTTCGGTCCCACGCAGCACACCGCCTTCACGCTCATTGAGTTACTGGTGGTGATCGCCATTATTGCTGTGCTGGTTGGCCTGCTTTTGCCGGCCGTACAAAAAGTCCGCGAGGCTGCCAACCGCGCCCAATGTCAAAACAACCTTCGGCAGATCAGCCTGGGTACGGTCCATTGCGCCGACGCGCACCAGGGCGAGCTGCCGCCAGCGTTCTGGTGCTACCCGTGCCGCAACCCCATCCCGGCGCACAACCAATTGGAGGCAGCCCCGTCTGTCTGGATCCTGCCCTTCGTCGAGCAACAAAACATTTACGACCAGATCATGGCGGTGGTAAATGCGCCGGGTTATGCCACCAGTGCCAATGCTTTGAATAACCCGACCAAATGGAACAGCAAAAGCCCGGTCGTCATCAAGATTTATTCGTGTCCCAGTGATGCTACCCTTAAACCAGCGACGGGCTACCCGGGTTCGCCCACGTCCTATGCGGCCAACGCCCAGGTTTTCGGCACGGCAACGGCGCCGCCGGGTGCCGCCAGGATAACCTTGCTCGATCCTAAAGGCGGCACGCAGATCCAACGCGACATTCCGGATGGCTTGTCTAACACGATTTTTTGGATAGAAAGATGTGCTCTTTGCACCAGTCCCCTTAATGGCGGCTGGCCGCAGGACAATCACTGGGCGGGCCAGGGAGCGGCCGACACGCCGCTGGTCGGTGTTCCCTGGCCCAACGGCAACTGGAGCACCGCGGTGACCGGGACAGTCTGGGGCCTATCGCCTAACATTATGCCGCAATTCACCATCAGCAATCCGGCCAATTGTGTCTTTTATTGGCCGTCCAGCGGCCACACCGGCACGCTGATGGCCGCTTTGGGCGACGGCGGCGTCCGCAGCATCAGCCAGGGCATCAGCCAACCTACTTTCAACATCGCTATGGTGCCCAACGACGGCCTTGCCCTGCCCGCGGACTGGTAAGTGCCAACAGCGCCGGCGTGCCGATTTTTCCTCACCAACCTGCCGCATCCGCAAGGGCAAGAACTGCCCTTGCAGGTCCGGCAGGTTGCGTCTTCCTCATGATGCCCGATGCGCCAAATCCGGTTGCCCGATTAGCCAAGACAGCCGGCTGCTCCAAAATTATACTTTTTTCATAAATGTTCGCAGTATCTTTACGATTTGCCGATCTCAATCCGTTCCGCTTTGTGTCAAGGGAGATTGCCTCATGATGCACTCGCATTCTCATCCATGTGCCCGTACTGCCTTCACGCTGGTCGAGTTGTTGGTGGTGATCGCCATTATTGCCGTGTTGGTCGGCCTGCTCTTGCCGGCTGTGCAAAAGGTCCGCGAAGCTGCCAACCGCGCCCAGTGCCAAAACAACTTGCATCAACTCGCTCTGGCCGCCCTCAACTGCGCCGATACGCACCAAGGCGAGCTGCCGCCGGCATATGGACACTATCCGAGCACGTCCTCAGCTCCCCCGAAAGTCAATGCCATGTGTTTCTTGCTTCCCTTCCTCGAACAGCAAAACCTCTACGCCCAGATTCAGGCGAAAGGCAGCGGCGCCGCCTGGAATGGCGGAAGCAAAGTGATGATCAAGACGTTCATGTGCCCGAGCGATGTCACTCTCAAAGCCGGCGCTGCGCTGCATTCTCTGGAATCTTATGCCTCCTACGGTGTCAATGCTCAGGTCTTCGGGACGGTACAAACGGTGCCCGACGTCTATCCGCACATTAAGAAAGTCTCCGAGAATGGAGGCACCATTATTCCTCGCGACATCCCCGATGGTATGTCCAACACCATTTTCTTTGTCGAGAAACTGGGGTGTTGTCTTAACACCTGTACTTCGTCCAGCGGCTGCGGGACGCACTGGGCAGCCGATGGCACGCAGGCCTGGGCACCGCGCGTTCCCTTAGAAACGACTTACAGCGGCATAAGTCTCGTCTCGCCCAACATCCAGCTCCAGTTCAACGTTACCAACGCCAACAATTGCTACTTCTATTGGCCGTCGAGCAGCCATACCGGCGTCCTGATCGTTGCCTTGGGCGATGGCAGCGTGCGCAATCTCAACTCCGGTATCAGCACCACCACCGCCCCGTACACCTTCAACATCGCTATGGTACCCAACGACGGACTCCCCTTGGGACCAGACTGGTAAGCCTCAACAGCGCCGACGCGTCGGACGAGCCGGAAGCGTAAGTGAGGGACCTTCTGTCATCGCTTACGCTTCCGGCTCGTTTCGTTTTGTCGGCTCGTTCCTCAAGTGCTTTTCCAGATAGAGTAGCGGTTAGCGTGCCCTGTGGTCCCCGACACCGTCTCGAAACACACTCTCAACGGAAGCTCAAGAATACAAATAAATCTTTACATGAATCTTGACGCAGCAAACAGAGGCGCCTATTCTGAACGAAAGATGAGAAGCCCATCTGGTTCCCATTTTCCTGCACCGCATATCAACGTCGATTCGGTCTGAGGGAGAGTTGTATCCATGAAACCTCTGCGTTCCCGTTCGCGTGGGCGTGCTGCTTTCACGCTCGTCGAATTGTTGGTGGTGATCGCCATCATTGCCGTACTGGTCGGCCTGCTGCTGCCAGCTGTGCAAAAAGTCCGCGAAGCCGCCAACCGCGCCCAGTGCCAAAACAATCTGCATCAGATCGGTATTGCCACCCTGAATTCTGCCAACACCTACAACAACGAGTTGCCGCCGGCGCTGGGGCATTACCCGAAAAATAACGCCAATAGCTTGATCGAGCCGACCCACGTTTGGTTGCTGCCGTTCATGGAACAGCAAAACTTGTTTACTCAGGTCTCTGCTTATGCTGCCTCGAACGGTGGGAATACCGCGAACTTTCCGAGTCCTACCATTGTCAAGAGTTTTCAATGCACCAGCGACGTCACAATCAAGGCGGGTTCGACATCCTATCCGCAAGGCTCTCTGGCTTCCTACGGCGTCAATGCCCTGGTTTTCGGGACGATCCTCACCAGCTCCCAGACCGGACAGGTTCAATTCATGAACTACACCGGCGGCAGCGTGATCCCCACCGACATTCCCGATGGCACAACAAACACTATTTTTTGGATCGAGAAACTAGCTTTTTGTGCCGCAGGAGGCAATCAAGGCGGGACGCTCTGGCCGGACAACAATCCGAGCAGTTTGCCGACCTGGCTGCCGATGATCGGCAATGCGTCTTTCAACTTTACGACCAGCCCGTCTCCCTGGTATCCTTTAATCGGGGTCAATAACTCTCTTAATTGTGGCTATACCACTCCGTCCAGCGGCCATACCGGCGTGATTATCGTCGGCCTGGGTGATGCCAGCGTACGAAATATCAATCAGGGCATCAGTTCGCCGACTTTTAACCTCGCCCTGGTCCCCAACGACGGCTTACCCCTGGGTCCAGACTGGTAAGCTCGTTGCGACAAAACTGTAGGGCAAGCGGGTTAGCTTGCCCTACGGTACGGATAGCGGGCGCAGAAAGATCAGCAATGGCACGGTTAGGGCCAGGCAGACCAGCACCATAGCCGTGTTGAGACAATCAACAAGCGGCAGCCAATCCCGCTGCACCAGCGGCAGCCACAACAGGAAATCCCACACCAATCGAAAGACCATGGCACCGCCGAGGCTGCCGCTCCGCACAACCAGCAAGGCGAGGACGATGCCGAGGAGGAAATGCGGCAGCGCCTGCAAAACGTTCATCTGGTACAGCGCGTACAGGAAACTGCTGAGAAGCACCGCGGTCCACGGCCGAAAGCGGCGGCGCAGACCGCTCAGGATGAAGCCGCGAAAGGCCAGTTCTTCGCTCAGCGCCGGCAAGACCACGAAGACGAGCCAACCGATTGCTTGAGGCCCGGCGGCTACGTGCGTGAGGCTGCGGGCGGCGGCTTGCTTGAGGAGCGGAAATTGATCAAGTAGCAGCAGCGTCAGGGCCGAGAACGGCGGCAACAGCAGTACGGCCAATACGATGCTCACTGGCCAAGTCCACCACGGCGGCCAACGCAGCGATAAGCCTTGCAAGGGGCGTGTTGTCAAGAGCAGGACCATGAACAGCGGCGGCGCTGCCACGAAGGCCAGATAGCGAACAGCGTAATAAGAAACCAGCGATGCCTGGCTGCTGCCCCATGCAAGACAATGCAGACCGAAAATAAGAGCAAAACAAAACAACGCCTGCCCTACACTGGGCAATGCCTCCTTGTCGCGGAACAAACGCCGTAGCCACAATTGTAGATCAAGCCGTTCCGCTTCGCGGAACAGTACTTCCTCGCGCTGGAACTGCTCGATGGCCCAACGCAGCGCCAGCCAACCGTATACCAGCATTGGCGCCAACACCGGCAGGAAATAGCTCCATACCCCTCCCTCTGGTGGCTTGGCGGCCATCAACTTTTGCAACAGCAGCGCCACGCCCGTCACCGGCACCATGCTGTAAAAATGGTTCAGCTCCACTCCCGGCGCCAGCGTCAGAAGGATAAGCGGCAGGATGATAAGAAACAGCGGCATCAAGTAATACTGGCCCTCCTTGGTGCTGCGGGCATAGGCGCCGATGGCCAGGCAGACGGCGCTGAAAAATGCCGACAAGGGCAAGAGCAGTGCCAGCGCCCAAAACAGAGCAGCGGGACGGAACGAAGCATCCATCGTCAGGAGACGGCTGAAATACCAGGTGGTCAACCCCATGCTCGCCAGATTGAGGAATGCCGTGGCGGCGCTGAAGAGCCAGATGGTCAGGAACTTGCCCCAGACGATCTCCGCCCGGCCGGCTGGGCTGATGAGCAGCGTCTCCATGGTGCCGCGCTCTTTCTCGCCAGCACACAGATCGACGGCCGGATATAACGCTCCCGCCAGCGACCACATGACCAGAGCAAACGGGAAAATACGCACGAGCATGTCCAGTAACTCATCGGCAGCGCGCTGGCTCGCCAGCTTGCCGGTTCGTACCAGATCCTGTATCTCGATCACTTCATCGAAATCAGCCGGCAACCCTTGCCGCAGCAGTCGGACCTCCTTCAACTGTTGTTGCCAACGTCGCAGGATGCGCGTCAGGCGATGGTCCGCCAGACGCGCATGCTCATCATCTTCGCGCATCAAGATGTACAGGGAGGGCCGACCGTTGTTCCGCAACAATTCCTGGAAATTCGCCGGCACGACGAGGAGTAGATCGACCAGACGGTTGTCCAGAGCGCTGCGATCAATACGCTTCAGGAAGTCGTCCGACCGACTGTCGAAGGAAGGTGGAGGCGCGTTCAGAGAACGGAGGACAAATGTATGCGCCTCGTCTATATTTTCGAAATAAATAGTAGGAAAACGGATATTATCGCCGTCACCGAGAAAGAGGGGCGGATAATCCTGACGTGGATCGCTTCGCTGCGCCAGGTCCAGGGCCGCGGCCATGCTGATGTGTGCGATGCCGGAAAGAGGCACACCAGGGGCGGCAGGCGTCATGGTGAGCCAGGACAACACAGGCACCGGGCTGAACGTGGTGCAACGGGGCGACAGGGCTGGGAGATCGTACACGCCCTGAACACCGAGAACGGCTTGCTTGCTGAGATGGCCCAGGGCCAGCTGCATGATGCCGAAGCCAGCGACCGGATACAGAAACATCGGCAACACGGCGATCATGAAGATGGTGCGGCGATCGCGCAGCTGATCGCGCATCTCCCGCAGCCAAATCAAGCGGACGATGGACCAGCGCATCAACCCAACCACTCCTCTCTCAGGACGCTCCGAGTCGGCATTAGAGTATACAATGCGAAAGACCGTGAGGCGCGATTTATCGTTTCGTGCGTAACGATAAATCTACACTCGTTTGCTGGACCAGATTACGAGCTAACTCTGCGGTGCGTTGGCATTCCTCTGGCGAGGCGTCGGCGCGAGCGAATTTGGCCAAATCGCAACGCGCTAATAATTCGGCCAAAAGCGCCTGTTCTTCTGCCGCCAGCTGCGGCAACTGGCGGATGGCTTCGAGAAACTCTGTCGTGGTCTGCTGGAGTGCATGCAGGCCAAAACGCTCGGCCAGATAGCGACGCACGATAAAAGAGATCTGCGTATGATACAACTCGGCATTGCCTTGCGGCGGCATCAGCGTTGTTTCGATGCGCTCCATTTCCCGCAGTGCCCAGCGATCGGGCGGCAACGGTGCTTGCCGAGGGACGCGTCGTCGTTTCCTCAGCCATGCCAGCAGTATCAGCAAGGCAGTTACAGCCAGGGCAAACATGATCTCCCAGCGCCGCAGTAAAGACGGCCTTTCTTCCCCGGCCTGCGGTATTTCTGTACCATCGCGGACATGTCGGAGAATATCGATCCACTTTTCCTCCATCCACTCGGCGTCCGTCCCGCGGCGAAAGCGTACCGTGAGGTCTGGCACCGGCTCCATGCCCCGCTTAACCTGTTGCAAACGAATGACCTGTTCCCACACGGCGTGCTGGCCTTCGACTCTGCGTGTGCTTGGCAAGCGTTCTTCCTTCCAGGCTGCTGCAGCATCGCCCAGACGCGGCTCTTCAACCTCGAGGGCAGGCGGCCCCGTGATTGTCAATGTCAGAGTTACTTCGCCCAGCCCACGCTCGGTTGTCTGTTCCCCTGCCGCCACAGTCAGCGTCGCTTCCATGCCCTCATGTTCCCGTGGATCAAACGTGAATTGCGCATGCAGCCGTACTGCGAATAGAAATCCGGCCAACACAGCCATCCCACAATTCCAGCAAAAAAGCATCGTCAATGTCTCCGTCTCAGGCGGCGTTCACGCAGCCGGAAAAAACGAATCAGAGCGTCGAGATGTCCGCCAATGGTCGAAACCTCGATCACATCTACTCGTGCCTGCCGTGCCAGCTGGATCAGTGCGGCCCGACGCTGCGCCGCCGCCGTTCGGAAAGCATCGCGCACCGCTGCACTGCCGCTATCCAGCAGCAGCCGTTCGCCGGTCTCGGCATCTTCCAGCTCCAGCAGTCCCACGGCCGGCAACTCTTCCTCGCGTGGATCGCTGATGCGGATGGCGATCAGATCGTGCCGCCGTCCCGTGCGTTTGAACGCCGACTCAAATCCATGATCGAGAAAATCGCTCAGGAGGAAAACGATAGTACGGCGATGTAATACGCGATTGAGAAAATCAAGTCCTGCGCGCAGCGACGTGCCACGCCGCTCCGGCTGATAAAATAGAACGTCGCGGATGAGCCGCAGGGCGTGGCGCGTGCCTTTGCGTGGCGGCAAAAAGCGCTCAACACGATCCGTAAACTGTATCAATCCGACACGGTCGTTATTACTGATGGCGCTGAAAGCGAGCACGGCAGCCAACTCGGCGGCAATCTCGCGCTTTTGTTGAGCACGGCTGCCGAACTGCTGGCTGCCGCTACAATCGACAGCCAAAAACACCGTCAATTCACGTTCCTCGATGAAACGCTTGATAAACGGATGTCCCATGCGTGCGCTGACATTCCAGTCGATGGCGCGAATGTCATCGCCGGGTTGATAGGCGCGGACTTCCTCAAAGGCGAGGCCAGCGCCTTTGAAGACGGAGTGATATTCGCCGCCGAGCAGATCCTCAACGGCCTGCCGCGCCGTCAATTGCAGGCGGCGAATCTGGCGAATGACTTCACGTGGAAGCATGGTCTTTCTCCTCGTTTCCATGCGAAGCACAGAAATGATATTTTTAATATACTCTATATTGTAAATACGGCGCCGCTGCCCATCTCCTCCTCGATGCGCAGCAATTGATTATACTTCGCCAGTCGTTCGCTGCGCGCGACAGAGCCAATCTTGATCTGCCCTGCCCCACTGGCAACAGCCAGGTCGGCGAGCGTGCTGTCCTCAGTCTCGCCGCTACGTGCCGAGAGAACGGCGCGATAGCCTGCCTCTCGTGCTAGCCGCACCACATCGAACGCTTCCGTCAGCGTGCCGATCTGGTTGACTTTGACCAGTACGCAATTAGCAATTTTCTCAGTGATGCCGCGCTGCAGACGTTCCGGGTTGGTCACAAAAAGATCATCGCCGATCAATTGCACG
>JAJPHU010000328.1 GCA_021325115.1 Planctomycetota bacterium
CCAGTGTAGCGACGGTCACGCCCAGCGGCTTGCCATCTTCGAGCAGCTGGCCCTGCAAATCAGCCGGCTTGCCCAAGGTATTACGCACCTGGAAATACACACGATTGGGCAGTCCTGCCACCAGATCGCCGCCTTCTGGGCAGAACTCGACGTCGAGCTTTTTCAGCACAATCGGAAGGGGGCGAACGATCGTGTCCGGTATGGCCCGATCGTCAAACGTGACCGCTACCGTCCCCAAACCACGCTCCATCACTTTGGGCAGATGGAAGCGAATGTTGACCGTTCCCTCCTCATCGGTCTGGAAGACGATTGCCTCTGCTTTTTCCTCTCCATGCGCTCCGTATTGTTTGTTATCGATGAAGACCGTGGCCAGGACGCGACAATGTTTCACGGGCCGGCCGTCGAGATATGTGGCCTTGCAGCGGGCGAAGACTTCGTCGCCGGGGCCGTAGGATTTGCGGCTGAAATCTAGCTCTTTGTTCAGTTTCGGCTTCTCATATTTGTTGACGAGGAACTTGCGGTGCTGCTCAGGAAAGCGGCGATTGAGTTCACGGACGATCAGGGTATATTCGCCACCCGGCCCGTTGGGGTCGAGTTGGAAAGAGCCGCAGCCGACACCGCGCAACGGTTGGCCGTCTGGACCAAGCACGGGCTGGATGCCGTTTGGCCCTTCCTCAACCAATGAGGTCCGCCCCTGAGCGATAAGACGTTGCGGATGGCCTGGTTCCGGCGTCGCCAGGAAAAATTGCAGTTCCAGCTCTTGCTCGGCCGGCCTGAGACTGAAGCGCTCCAAGGTCAGCGAACGAAAATGAACCGTCTCGCCGGGCTGGTACATCGGCTTGTCGATTTCCAGATGCGTGACGTAGACCGGCGCGGCCAGTGGTATCTCTTCGTGCAATTCCACTTCCGGGCCATTATCCCGACGGGCGGAGACAAACAGGGTTGGCTGACTCTCGGGCCGCACTGGCAGATCAGCCGGCAGGGTGAGACGATAGACACCGGGCCTATCGCCGGCCATAGCGAGTGGCCGGGCGATCGTTTGGCCGCGGTCCTTCACTTCGACGGACACTTTAGCCGGTGCCGGTTGGTGATTATTAGGATCTCTTGTATAGATTTGATAATCCGTCGGTGCACCGACGCGAAGGGCAGCCGGACCATGCACCTCCACCTGGAGCTGAGCCTCGCTCTGGGTCTTGTGAATGGCCGCAATTTGTTCTTGTTTCTGCTCCGGTAGCCGCGCAAGTTGCTGCTCGATTTCCTGACGCTCCTTCTTGGCCTGTTCGATGCGCTTCTCCGCCTGTGCAACGGTTTCCTCGATACGCCGATAATCGCGGCTATACCAGCCCCCAGCGCCAGCCAAGCCCGCGGCTAGCAAGATGGCGGCTGCGACAAGCCAGCGGCGCCAGCGGAACGGCTGGTGTAGCACATCTGGCGGGCGGCTGGCGCTCGCCGGCTGGGGAGAGCCACCCCAACTGGCGGACGCCGGCCGTTCACCGACTGGTGGGGTGAAGGATACGTGGGCGAACTCCATTTTCGCGGCCCGCGCCAAAAGCTGTTTTTGGGCCGTGGCGCGCGCTAACTCCGCCTGGCAGGCGGCGCAATCTTTCAGATGCTCTTCCCATGCTTGCCGCTCGCTGGCCTCGAGAAGATCGTAGAGGTACTCCAGCATCCGAGAGCAGCAGGTTCCACAACTTAACATGAGATACGCTCTCCCTTCCCTAGCCTGCCGCACCCGTTCCCATTTCTGTTCCCGTTCCCGATTTGCTTCCGGCAACGGGCGTGGCGGGCCAGGGACGTCAGGCCAAGATCTTGCGTAGTTTCTGGAGCGCCGTGCGCATCTGGGTCTTGATTGTGCCTACAGGGCGGCCGGCCAATTCGGCGATCTGCTCGTAAGTCAGCTCACCATTCTGGCGGAGAAGAAAAACTTCCTTCTCTTCAGGCCGCAGCTGCAAAAGAGCCTCGCGCACGCGCTGCACCGTTTCTTGTTCTTCCAGTCCACACAACGGCGAAGGATTTCCGGTCATCGGCATAGCATTGGCCTCTACCAGCGGTTTGACACGGCGGCGCCAGGCGCTGCGTTGCAAGTCCTTGGCGGCATTCAATCCCACGCGAAAGATCCAGGCGCGCAGGTCATGAACGTTCGGCAGACTATCTTGGGTCCGCCAACAACGCAAGAACGTCTCTTGGGCTACATCCTGAGCATCATCGGCATTGCCCAAGATAAAAGAAAGCGTGCTGACCAGTTCGTCGCGCAAGTCGGCGAAAGTGCGCAGCAGGACATCGCCAATGTTCGGCTGCACGGGCACCTCATTCGTCGGCTGGGCACACGCAGGGGTGACAGGTCTTTTCATGCTGTCACTTCACTCTTAAAGACGAGGATCGGGGAGCGCCGGATTGTCCTGCGGAAAAAATGCCGTCGCTACGTAAACCCCAGAATGCATCCAGCGTAACGGGCCAAGGCAATGGGGACAAGTCAATTCGGCAGCGCAAACCGAACGACCAAACGAACCGCCAAGATGTCAAGGACACCAAGGAAAGCAGAGTAAAACGGAAGGAGAGAATCGTGGCTCTTCAGTAAGATGCTTTTTTATCGCTGTTCTGCTCTCGTTCTTTTCTCGGCGTTCTTGGCATCTTGGCAGTTCATTCTCTTCCTATTGCGTCTTCAGTTTCGCCAGAGATGCTCGGGGACGCGGATCGTCCGGGCTTAGTTCGCATGCGCGTTCCAGAGAAGTGCGTGCCGCGGCGAATTGGCCGGCCTCAGCCAAGGTTTCGCCCAGGTAAAAGTGGGCATCGGTCGAGTTGGGATTGCACCGTACCGCCGTACGCAAAGCATCGAGGGCTTCCGGGCGCTTGCCCAGCCGACGCAGAGATAATCCCAGGACCACATACGACATCGCATGGTCCGGCTGGCGGGCCAGCACTTGCCGAGCACAGGCGGCGGCTTCCTCAAATTCGGCACGTGCTTGTTGGGGATTGCGGCGCTCATCTTTGTCGGCGCGCAGCAACAAAACCCGGCCCAAGTGATGGGCAGCCCGGACTGAATTGTCTGGCGCCAGGGCCAGCGCCGAACGCAGCGCCTGTTCGGCGCGGTCGAGATCGCCCAATTTATAAAGATCGATTCCCAAGGAGACGTACAGGCGGTATTCCGGTTTTTCCTGAATCAAGGCGGTGAGCTGTTCTACTGCCCGGCGATAATCGCCGTTTTTTTCCAGGCGATAGATCTCCTGAAGGCGGGCCGGCCGACCTACCGTCGGCGTGTCGGAAAGGAACGGATCGAGCCAATTGCTATCCGGCGGCAGGGCATCGGCTTTGCGGCTGTAGTCGTCGGCTTCTTGCGTTCGGCCCATGCGCCGGTAGACAGTGGCCAGTTGGATGCACGCCTTGCGTTGCGTGAACGGACTGTGTTCGCCACGCTTCAGATGAGCGAGACTGCGGGGCAAGTCGTCGCGCTGGAAGGCCAAAAGACCGAGGTTGTAATGGACCGTGGGATCGTCCGGCTCGATCTGCAGGGCGTGCTGAAGCTGTTTTTCTGCCTCGTCATTGCGTCCCAGGGCCAGGAGCACTTCAGCCAGGCGTAAAAAAGGAGCAATCGTGTCCACATTGTCGGCGAGAGCCGCAGCGCGCTGCAAAGGCGGAAGGGCTGCCTGCTTGTCAGTCCCGTGCCACGCTTCTCCTTGCAGGTAGGGCCAACGCGGATTTTTCGGATCGAGCCGTTCGGCCTGGGCGAAACAGGCAGCCGCCTCTGGATAGAGCTGAGCTGCGCGCAGCAGCTTGCCGAGATCGCCCCAGGATAAGGCGGAGTAAGGATTGGCGCAGACTTTCCGCCGGGCCGTTTCGATCGCTTCAGCTACTTCGGGATCCAGCTCCGCGTAGGCAATCTCCGGCGGCACGGGCGCGCTATAGCGCCGCCAGCCATACCAGCTCGCTACGGCAGCCAAGGCGGCCAGAAATACCAGCGCTGTCCATCCGCGCCGTCCCATTGATCTGCTCTCCAAGAAACCAACTCCGGAGACCCAGAGCACACAGAGAAAAACACAAAAAAGCTAAAAAGAGAAAAGAATAAGGTGGCGAACTCTTTCTTTTAATATTCGCTTTCTTCTCTGTATTCTCTGTAGCTCTGTGGTTAGGTGTTCATGGTTAATATTTTACACCTTTGCCCTTGTACAACGTCAGTTGATGATCGGCCTGCCCTCCGGGGAACCTTTCCCGGCTGCCGTCCGGCCAAAGGATAGTGATGGCGTCTACCTGAACGTTGGGACCAAGACCGAAATGGGCGCGGGGATCATTACTGCACAGAAAGCTAGTAGCCGGGTTGATCCACCGCAGCCACCTGCGGGGACCGGCGTGAACGCGGACTTCGGCGCCCACGGCATCGCGCTCGCCGTGCTCCGGATCGACGGCACGGATACACAACCAATGTCCATCCGGCGAAGCGATGTTGTGATACAGACGGGCGGGTCCGGCAACAGTCGTCACCAGCAGATCGAGCTTGCCATCGTTATCGATGTCACCATAGGCCAGGCCGCGCGCAATGTTGGGACGAGCGCATAGCGCCGGGTTTGCGAACGAAATATCACGGAAATGGCCGGCACCGTCGTTGCGGAAGAGTTGATTGCGTTCTGCATAAAAACTCCAGTGCGGTCCCAGAGCTCCCTCCTCATTCCCCCCGCTGTGCGGAGGAGATGAGGAGAGAGTGCGGACGGCCTTGCTGACTCGCCCATTGACGATCGCCAGGTCCAGGGCGCCGTCGCGATTGAAATCGCCCAAGACGGTGCCGAAGCCAGTGCCGTGCCCGTGTCCCTGCACCAGGCCGGCCTGGACTGTCTGATCACGGAACAGGCCGCGCGGGCCCTGTTTCCATAAGCGATTATTTTCCTCCGTCAAATGTGTTACATACAAATCGAACAGGCCATCGCCATCCACATCGCCCAGGGTCACGCCCATGCCGGCCTCGGCTTGGCCCATCGCGTTGTAGGCCACGCCGCGGCTGATCGATTCTTCCTTAAATTGACCATCGTGCTGATTGATCCATAGGCGATTGGCCTCGCCGTCGTTGGCAATAAAGATGTCCGGCCAGCCGTCGCCGTCGAAATCGGCACACAAGACACCCAATCCCGGCCCTGCCAGCCGGCCCAGACCGGATGCCGCCGTCACATCCTCAAAGCGAACAGGTGCAGACGAGCGGGGGGTGTTAACCCCTTGGTCTTTCCCTACCGGGGGGTTACCTTCTCCCGTTCGCCGCGCACCGAGGTTACGGAATAAGCGCGGAACGCTGCCGGGGAAGGTGCGCGGCGGACAATAATCGGGAATGCCGCTCAGGCCGGTGCAGGGCACAGACGGATCGTAGTCCACGTAATTGACCACGACCAGATCGAGCCAACCATCGCGGTCGAAATCCAGGAACGCTGCCGAGGCGCCCCAGCTGGGATTGTGCAAGCCGGCCTCGTCAGTGACATCCTGAAAGCGGCCGTTACCCTGGTTAAGAAAAAGTTTGACACCGCTGTACTGGGTGACGACCACGTCGGGCCGGCCATCGTTGTTGACATCGCCGATGGCCACGCCCATGTTATAGCCGGCGATATCCAGACCAGAGCCAGTGCTCACGTCCTGAAATCGACCGTCGGATATCTGCTGATAAAGGCGATTGCGTGCTCCCTGAGGGCCACCGTTTTGCAAGAGATAAATGTCGAGCCGGCCATCGCCGTTGAAGTCGAAAAGGGCCGCACCGGAACCGATCATTTGCGGCATGAAGTATTGTCCCGGCGCCGGCCCGGCGTCGTGTTGGAAATGCAGCCCTTTTTCCGTGGTCCAGTCCTGAAACCAAGGCAGCCCCGGCGTTTCGACCTCGGCAGCCGACCCCGATTCCGCTGGCGGAGCCGAACAACCGCCGGCAGAAATCCCGAGACCCAGAAACAGGCTGTATGGCCAAAGGCGCATCATGGAACTTCGCTTTTTAAACGATCCGGAAGCATAAGCGACGTATGTGTTGTCGTCGCTTATGCTTCCGGATCGTTGTGTTTAGTGCGTTTGCTGTGCTTGCCGGCGATATTCCTCAGCTTTTTCTGTATCGCCCTGCTTCTTGTAGTAATCGGCCAAGGCCATCAATGCCGGGATGCAATGAGGATCGAGATGCAAAGCGCTGCGCAACCAGTTCTTGCCGGCCTCCTCATTGCCCAACTCGATCATCAGTTTGCCCAACTCACAGTACAGGGCAGGATCGTTGGGCCGTTGCGACATCTGCCGCGTCGTCAGCTCTGAGACCCGCGTCCAGCGTTCCATGAGTTGATTGGCATAGCCTTCCACGGCCTCGGCTTGTTCGTTCTTGCCTTGCTGGCGCAAGCACTCCATCAGCGACCAATGGGCTTTGTAATCGTAAGGCAGAGCGTGCACCGCCTGGCGCAGCCATTTCTCCGCTTGTTCCAGCTGTCCGTTCATCTGCTCGATCTGACCGCGTGTCAGAAGGGCCAAGCCATGATGCGGATGTTGGGCCAAAATCGCCTCGAGAAGCTCCCGGGCCTCTCGGCTCCGGCCCAGGCGCGAGCGACAAATCGCCAGCTGGACCAGAATTTCAACCGGATCCACGTCTTGCGGAGGATGCTGGCGGAGCCGCTCCAGGTGGCGGACAGCCTCTTCATAGTAGCCTACGTTTACCAGGGCGACGGCCAACCACCAGCGTGCTGCCGGAAATTCGGGATCGATCTCGACCACGCGGCGCAAATCGGGGGCGACCCTGTTCCAGGCGCCGCTCTGGCGGTAAATGCTGCCGCGCAGATACAATGCTTGCACGTTATCAGGATCGTGCTTCAGCCACTCTTCCACATCTTGCAGGGCATCGAGAATCCGGTTGACGCTCATGTACCCCCGGATGAGGGCTTCCCAGATGAGAGGAGCGTGCTCGGAATCTTTGCGTGCTTGCTCCTGGAGATAACTCTCAACCTTCTCCAGATCGCCGCCCGCAGCGTGCTGCATGGCCCATTCCAGGAGCGTTTCCGGCGCCTGATCGCCCAGGATAGATTGGGCTTTCTGGAGGTGCGCAAAGGCTTCTGGAAAATCACCGTCGCGTCGCGCCGCCCGGGCCGCCAACAGATGCATGCCTCCGCTGCGCGACCACGGCCAGACTGTAAGGCAGGCGTCGAAATGACGGCGTGCGTCGGCGTTGTGAGAGCGCTGGAGGGCAGCCTGTCCGGCATACCAGTGATAGCCGGCCCAGAGAAAGGGACTGACCCCGGCCAGCACCAACGTACCGACGCCCAAGACAATGAGCCATCGCCGCGGCCTACAGAGCAACGTTAGGACTTGCATTCCGGTATTCCTGCTATAACTCGCTTTTTCTTCACTGTACCGGACTGCACTCACGGCTTCCAGGGAAAAAGCCACACGCTGCCAGCGTGACCTATGTAGGTCACGCTGGCAGCGTGCCGGCCCTTACTCCAAGTTGAAGTCTTTGGTTTGCTTGCCGGATGTAACGGTGTAGGTCAAGCCGGATTGCGCAGGATCACCGTATTTCTCCGGGATTTTAAGCCCCTTCTTGAACTGGGTGCTTTGCTCAAAGGCCTTACGGGCTTCAGGCGGCGCATCGGGAGGCGGCCCCATTTTGGCCTGCATTCGTGGGTTCATCATGGGAGGGGGCGATTTTGCCATGTACATGGAGGTGATGGCAACTTTTACCGGCCCGATAGGGACATTTTCAGCAGTATACTTGCCATCCATGATAGGAACATTAACCAGGGGCTTCCCCC
>JAJPHU010000244.1 GCA_021325115.1 Planctomycetota bacterium
AGAATAGCTATGAAGTCAATAGCTACGAGGAGTTCAAGCAGAAGATCGAGGAACCGGGCGGTTTCCTGTGGGCCCACTGGGATGGCACCCGTGAGACGGAGGATCGCGTCGCGGCCGAAACCAAGGCCACCATCCGTGTGATTCCCTCGAACCGGCCCAACGAAAAAGGCAAGTGCATGGTCACGGGCCGGCCATCGGAGGGCCGCGTGGTGTTCGCGAAAGCCTATTAGCAACACGGCACGCCACGATGCCACTTTTGGATATTTGGAGTGCGGCGACTGGTCGCCGCTTTAGGATTTTGGGATGGAGTACACCGGCCTCGATAGTGCCCGTCATCCCAAAAATCTTAAAGCGGCGACCAGTCGCCGCACTCCAAATATCCAAAAGCGGTGTCCAGCCACAAAACGCTCTAGTTTGCATGTTCGCCGAGTTCCCGCTCTTTACCCTGTCCGCGCAGCCTTCTTTCGAGGCAGGCGCTTACTCAGTCCCTCTTGATGGCGTTCTGTTTGCCTGTTATACCTCCGGCCTCAACAAAGAGGGCTGACCTGGCTTGCTAGCCCGGTCGAGGCACGGAGGGACACGCGATGGAACGCCAGACCTTTCTCAACCGCCTGCTTGCCGGCCTGCGCACCACGGCGCTCTACATGCTGGCCGCGTCGATTTGTCTCGTCTTCGTTGTCTGGTTGTTCCATTTGCGCCAACTCGATCTCCAGGTGCCGCTGGACTACTCCGGAGACGCCCTGGAATACACCATGCTGGTGCAGGGCGTTTTGACGAACGGTTGGTATCTCCACAACCCACAGCACGGCGCCCCCTTCGCGCTCGATATGCATGATTTTCCCTTAGGCGAAACGTGGCATTTTGGCGTGATGAAGCTCCTGGGGTGGTGGCTGGGTTCGCCAACGCTAACGGTGAACGTCTTCTTCCTGTTAAGCTTTCCCTTAACCGTGCTGACCACGCTGTTCGTGCTGCGCCATTTCGGCATCTCGTATGGGCCGGCCCTGGTGGCCAGTCTGCTGTTTGCCTTTTTGCCGTACCACGTGTGCCGCAACGTGAGCCACTTGGGGATTAGCAGTTATTACTTTATTCCCCTGGGCATCATGGTGGCGCTGTGGCTTTATCGCGGCGAGCCGCTGTTTTTCGTCACCGATGAAGCAGGCAAAACGCGGTTCCACTGCCGGCATGGCAAGACCTTGGCGGCGGTGCTCATCCTGATCGCTATCGCCATCGGCGATGCGTACTATGCCTATTTCATGGCCTTCTTCATCGGCGTCGCAGGCCTGGCTCGCGGCCTGCAAACACGAGCCTGGCGGCCGCTGACGACCGCCATGTTGTTGATCGGACTGCTCGGCGCGGTCAGTGTGGCCAATGTAACGCCCACCTTCCTTTATGCGTGGCAGAACGGTCCGAACGCGCAGGCGACGTCGCGGTCCATGGGCGAAGCGGAGCACTTCGGACTGCGCATCTCTCAGCTATTGATGCCCGTGACGGGACACCGGCTGCATTTCCTGGCATGGGCCAAGGAGCGCTTCAACGCCAAGCTGGTGCTCGTGACCGAAAACGATTGGGCATCGTTGGGCCTCGTCGGCAGCTTTGGTTTTCTCGTCCTGGTATGTCGTTTGCTGTTTCGCGGCAAGAATGAAGAGGATACTTCTCTCTGGCCTGCGTTGAGTCAGCTGAATGTCTTTGCCGTCCTGGTCGGAACGATTGGCGGCTTTGGACTCTTGCTCGCCGCGGCTTTGCCGCAGATCCGCGCTTACAACCGGGTGAGCCTCTTTATCGGGCTGTTCTCGCTGTTCGCCGTGGCCTTGCTGCTTGATCGGCTGTACGCGAGGTGGGGAGCATCCTGGCGCGGCAAGGTAGCGGTCTGGGGACTGTTCACCATCATCACGGTGGCCGGCGTTCTCGATCAGTTCCCCGGCAATTTTCCACTGCCTGGCCGGGACGCCGCTTTTGCCAGCGATGCAGCTTTCGTCCACCAGCTGGAATCGGCGCTGCCGGCGGAGGCGATGGTTTATCAGATGCCGTACCGCTGCCATCCCGGCGACGGCTACGATCATCTGCGACTATCGATCCACTCAACCCGGTTGCGCTGGAGCTACCCCACGATGCGGGGCCGACTGCCGGACTACTGGCACAAAGACCTGGCCGCGCAACCGGTGGAAAAGCTGTTACCTCGGCTAGCACTCACAGGGTTCGAGGGTGTCTGCATTGCTCGGCAAAGCTATGAGGACCACGGCGCTGCTTTGGAAAAACAGCTCGTGAAATTGCTCAAAACGGCTCCCCTGGTCAGTGGTGATCGGCAGTTCGCTTATTACAGCCTGACAGGCTTCACGCAGAACTTTCGTTCGCAATACACCGTCGAGCAGTGGCAGCAACTGCACGAACTGACCTTGAATCCGATCCTGGCAGTTTGGGCGCACGGCTTCATGCAGACAGGCGAAACGGTACCGCCAGAGGGCCGGTGGTGTGGCCGCACTGGCACAATGTACCTCTGCAATACCGGCTCAGCGCCTCGCACAATCCGACTCGCCATGACTCTGCGGACCGGCTTGAGCAAACCGGCGACACTAACGCTTGGCGGCCCAGTGCTG
>JAJPHU010000258.1 GCA_021325115.1 Planctomycetota bacterium
CTGCTACTGACGACATGGTGCTGGAGCATTGCAGCCGGCCGCTGGCGGACAAGTTCCAGGTTTCCGCAGAAGCCATGCGGATTCGGCTCGAAGGCATGGGGCTGCTGCGGAAAAAGGAGCCATCGCTGTTCTAGCGACACCACGCTCCACAGATGAGAATCGGTCATCGACCTGACTACATCGAGGATAAGACAATGCTCCCCCTTCGCCACATCTCGATTCGCGTTCCCTGGCATGATAACGGTTGGGACGGCACTGTATGCGCTAACCCCGCCGGGAACATGTCGTGTCTGGTGCTTAAGGGCATCGGCCCCAAGCGCGACGATACGCAGGAGATGGCGAACCGTGGCAAGTTGCTTGAAGTCTTGGCCGAAGACCAGCGCCCGTGCTGCATGAACGAGCGCGGCTTCTTTATGGCACCCTTTGAAATCTGCCGCACCAAGAACCATCCCTATACGGAGACATCCACCGAAACGCACGGTCATTTCCGGCCAACGCTATTCCGCCAGCCGAGATACTCGGCCGATGCGATTCCGTTTCGCTGGATGCAGCGGCCGGAACGGTGGGTGAATCCCAGAACCCCCAATGCGCCGGATTTTCGCGACTGCTACAACCTCGATCTCGACGAGGCACGCGAACCGACTCTCAAGTTCAACACGACGTGGGTGCAGCAACGCGACAATCACCTTGCCCTGCTCGATACCTTCTTCGGGCATGTCAAGCCCCAGGACTCGCTCTGCTTCTTTTACGCCAAGCGGACCCCTCTGGCCGAGGACTCGCGCCGCGTGATCGTCGGTGTCGGCCGCGTGAATCACGTCGGCGGCAATCACGAGTACAAGTACGCCTGTCCGGAAAGCGCGGCGCCGCTGCGGGCCTTGCTTTGGGAGCGGATCATTCAGCATTCGATCCGTCCCGATGGCAACGACGGATTCAACGACGGCTTCCTGCTCCCTATCGGCAGGCGCTCGCCTATGCCGAACAAAACCCGGATTTCGACCCGGCCAAGGTGGTCGTGTTCGCCCCCGACGACCGCCGGCAGGAATTCTCTTACGTCAGCGAGCATGTCACGCATGACGGTGCCATCGGCGCGCTGCTTTCTTGCGCCGCCGCGCTGCGCGAAGCGGCTACGATTCTTACCGGCCCGTGGGACCGCTACCAGAAATGGATAGACACCGAACTGGGCCGCCTGTGGAAGCTGCGCGCGGGCCATGTCCAGGATTGGGAGCGGCCTTGACGGCGCTCGGCATCGAATTCGGCGTCCTGCTCGCATATGATCTGGCGAGGCATATCGGCGAGAACGAGGATCCGTGGCCGGTAGTGGACAAGATGTTCCGCGACCCGAAATCGGTGCTTTCCGAATCCGCCTGGGGTTTCGTCGGCAAGGAACACCAGCAGGTCTGGAAGCACATGCCGGACGAGCGCCGCGCGTTGCTGAAGCTGGTAAGCCGCTTTGAAATCACGCCCGATGACGCGACGCTGGTCTTTGTCGAGGAAGAGCGGCGGGCCGCCGGCATCGAATGCACTGACACCGCGATTCTCGCCAATCCGTACGCCTGTTCGAGATTACCCGAACGACGGTGCAGCCGATCAGCGTCGCCACCATCGACCGCGGCCTGTTTCCCATGCCCGCCATCCGCGACAAGCACCCCTTGCCCGAGCCCTCGCGCGTCGCCACCGCTACCGATGTCCGGCGCATCCGCGCCTGGACGATCCAGACACTTGAGGATAGCGCCGCAAACGGCGACACGCTGCTGCCGCGCGCCGACGTGATCACGAGCATTCGCGGAATGGAGTACCGGCCCGAATGCCCGGTGACCGGCGACCTGATGGCGGTGGCCGAGAAGGGCTTTTCCCCGGAAATCGAAGCCGTGCCGCTGGCAGACGCGAAGCCGGCGTTTCAGCTATCCCGACTCGCGGCCTGCTCCAGGCTTATCCGCGCCGAAGTCACGAAGCGCGTAAACGGCAAGCCGCACACCGTCAACGCCGACTGGCTGGCGTTACTCGCCGAGCCGAGCGCCCTTGGCCCCCTAAAGCCGGGCGACGAGCGCGAAGCGCGGTCGCGCACCGACGAAAGCGGCGGCGCTCAAGGTTCTGGCCGAATCGAGGTTCTCCGTTCTCATCGGTTCCGCCGGCACCGGGAAAACCACGCTCCTGGCGGTGCTGTGCGGGAATGAGGCCATCGCCGCCGGCGGCGTGCTGCTGCTTGCGCCCACCGGCAAGGCCCGCGTCCGCATGGAACAGGCTGCGAAAAAGAAAAACCTGAACCTGACCGGCCAAACGGTCGCTGGCTACCTAATGGAATCGGACCGCTACGTTCCCGAGACCGGCCAATACCGCATGCTCGGACCGGGTGCCCCGAAAGGCAAAATCCTGGACACGGTGATTATCGACGAGACCTCGATGATGACCGAAGAGATGCTTGCCGCGCTACTGGAGGCGGTCGGCGGAGCCAAGCGTATCATTCTCGTTGGCGACCACCGCCAGCTTCCGCCGATCGGCGCCGGCCGCCCATTCGCGGATATTGTCCGCCACCTCCAGCCGGACCGCATCGAATCGCTGTTCCCCAAGGTAGGCAAGGGCTACGCCGAATTGACGTTCAACTGGCGGCAGGACCCGTCTGCCCCCGACACACGCCTGGCCGCCTGGTTCGCCGGCACCGATCCGGGACCCGGCGAGGAAGGCATTTTCGACGAGCTGACGACATTCGGTTCGAAAGATCGCATTCAGCTCCTGTCGTGGAACACGGCCGACGAGTGCCACGCCTTGCTGCAACAGGTGCTTCAGACAGAGCTGAAGCTGTCGTCCCCCGACGACGTGATCGCTTTTGACAAGAGCCTCGGCGGCACCGAATCCAAAGGCAACTGCTATTTCAACCGGACCTGGGACAAGGGCGGGGGCGGCAATGCCGCGGAAAACTGGCAGATCCTGAGTCCGGTGAAGCCCATGCCACACGGCGTGATCGGACTAAACCTCCTCATTCGTCGCCTCATCCGCGCCAAATCCGTCGAGTGGTCGCGCAACCGCTACCGCAAGACGCCTGAGCCGCTCGGCCCCGAGGAAATCGTCTACGGCGACAAGGTCATCAACGTGCGCAATCGGCGGCGGTGGTGGGAAATCTACCCGGAAGAGGGGTGCGCGAAATACCTTGCCAACGGAGAAATCGGCATCGCCGTGGGCCAGTTCAAAGGCCCGCAGGCCAAGTACAAGGGGCTGCCCTGGAAGCTGGAAGTCGAGTTCAATTCCCAGCCCAGATACACCTACGGCTTCACCAAGCGCGATTTCGGCGAGGAAGGCGAAGCCCCGCTGGAACTTGCCTATGCACTCACCGTCCGGTCATCGTCAAGGAACGCCGCTACGATGGCAAGCATATCCACCGGACCAAGCGCGGCGAACTGGTGATGTCGAAATCCGAAGTCATCATCGCCAACGAGTTGTTTAACCGCGGCATCGACTACGCCTACGAAAAGGAACTGCAATTCGGGCGGGGCAGTCATATAGCCGGACGATTGGGGAACGGAGCTGGCTCAGGTCGGCGTCTTCGAGGCTTACGTCGGCCGGGATGGCGCGAAGGAGACCGGAGATTTCCGCCTGGCGTTTGCGGAAGGCCGCCTTGTAGGCGCTGCGGTTGACGTTCGACCTGGCGCGGGCACCCCTGAATGACGCCTCGACATCTGCGTCCGAAATGACGTGCGGATCGGCGAGAGGAATGCCGTCAAAGCGACCCCAGGGCCACTGGCCAAACTTGGTCCTGAGCATGGCCACCGCGTCGCGCAGCAGCAGACCACTCGAAAGCTGAATGTCGATGACGGGATCGGAAGCGGACATGGGAAGGCTCCTTTCTCTGGCGCGTAGCGCCAGCAAAGGCAGCCTCCCGCGATACCGTCACCCGCATTGCTGCGGGCCGTGTCTCCCGGTTCCCCGCGTCACCGGCGCTTCGGGGATTTCCGGCCGCTGTCAGCTCACCTCGAAAGCGAGCCCGCCGTCATGGGAGGAGTCGAACTTCCGGTGACTTGGCCATCATACGGATCGGGGAGGTTGCCGGAAAGGCAACTGCGAAGCGCTATCGATCAAAAAAAGTGCCGGCGGTAGCCCCAGCAATGCGGCCGCAACGCCAGCCGTCGGGTGTTGCCAAATTGCCCCCAAACCGATTTACCACTCGCCATATCCCTGAAATGACAGTAGCCGCAAGTCTTTTGCTTGCGGCTACTTCTGTTTAGCGAGGGCGACGGGACTCGAACCCGCAACCACCGGATCGACAGTCCAGGACTCATAGCGTTCGGAGACATTTCGTCGGCATAGAAAACACGCCGCAAATCCTTGATTTCCATTGATTTTCTGTGCGATCCGCGTAGAATGCAATGCAGTGGCGTTGCGTTCAGGTTGACCAATATTGCCCCCAAATTGCCCCCAAACCACAGGTGGCGTATGGCCTGGCTCGAATCCCGAAACGGCAGCTGGCGCATCGTGTTCCGATACAAGGAAGGGCGATATGCCTTCACCATCGGCGAAGTGTCCGCCGCTGATGCCGCCGTCCACAAGGCATCGACCGAGGAGTTGCTGCGGCTGCTCAAGCGGAATCTCATCGACATCCCATCGGGATGCAGCATCGAGGATTTCATGTTCCATCGCGGCAAGCCACCAGAGCACGTTGCTGCAACCTCGACCGCGAAAAAGGAACTCACCCTGGGCGATCTGCGGGACGCCTACTTCAAGTCGCAGGAGAAGAAGCTGGAGCAGACGACGCTCGACGGCATCCGCCTGCACTTCGACCATCTTACCCGCATCCTAGGCCAGCGGCGCATCATTCCGACGCTGATGCGGCCCGACCTTCAGAAATACGTGGACAAGCGATCGGAGGAATGGATCGACCCGAATGTCTACCGCCGCAAGCGCCGGGAGAAGCTCGCCAAAGCCAAGCCGAAGCGAAACTTCAAGAAGCCCCGGCCCCCGAAGATCGAGCCGCCCGATAAGCCAAAACGCCACCCCTCCGCCGCTACCATCCGCAAGGAAATCATCAGCCTGCGTACCGCCTGGAACTGGGCACGGCGCCACCTGGGCCTGGCCGAAGAGTTCCCCGGCACCGGGCTGGACTTCGCCAAGATCGAGGAAAGCCTGCCGTTCATGACCTGGGATGAAGCGGAGGCACGCATCTCGGCGGGCGACGATCCCGAGAACGTCTGGGATTGCGTCTATCTCCGGCCCGGCGAAATCACCGAGCTGCTGGAGTGGGTGAAGGCCCGGCCGGTCAGCCCCTGGGTCTACCCGATGTTTGTCTTCGCTGCCCACACCGGGGCACGGCGGTCGGAAATCGTGCGGGTACTGCCTTCCGACGTGGACCTGGCCGGGGAAGTCGTCACCATCCGCGAAAAGAAACGCGACAAGACCAAGCTGACCACCCGCCGCGTGCCGCTGACGCCCTTCCTAAAGGAAGTGCTGGCCGACTGGATGAAGAAGCGGGGAAAAGGCAAGACGCTGTTCTGCAAGATGGATGGCAAGCCGATCACGCCGCGCGAAGCCCACAACTACTTCCAGCGGGGCCTGCGCGTCTCGAAGTGGTCGGTGCTGAAAGGCTGGCACGTCTTCCGGCACTCATTCATCTCGGCCCTGGCCAGCAAGGGAGTGGACCAGCGGATCATCGACGACTTGGTGGGCCACTCGACCGAGGAGCAACGCCGCCGCTACCGCCACCTGTTCCCGGATGTCAAGCAGCAGGCGGTGATAGGCGTTTTCGCCTGAAGCCTGGCCGTGAAGGGTGCCTATGGCCGGATTGCGGCCCAAAGGCTTCACCGGAAGCGCTGGACTTTGTCCGACATTTCAGGTAAAGTGTCAGACAACAGAGCAGGAGATGAGAAGATGAATGACAA
>JAJPHU010000361.1 GCA_021325115.1 Planctomycetota bacterium
CGCTGCCAGGTTGGCCGAGGCCACCAGCATCTCTTGCTCCGCTTGCAAGATGACCTCGTTGCGATAGGCCAACTCGCTGGCGGCTCGATTGGCATCGGCGTCTCTGCCCGTGCCGGCTTTGGCATGCACCGCCGTTAGATAAGCAATCTCCCGAGCTTCTTCCTGATTGCGGATGGCGATGCTGCGAAATGCCTCGGCCCGGACCAGCTTCATGTACGCGGTGGCCACACGCAGCAGCATCTGGTTGCGCACGGCGATATTTTCGGCGACCTTGGCACGCAAGTTATAACGCATGGTCAGCAGGCCAAAGATACCATCGGCAAAGTTCAGGTTGTACCAGACGCCGGGGATGCCCACAGTGCCGGCGGCAATGGCCCCAGCACCCAAACCGAGGTAGAGAGCCTGGCGATTGACATTCAAAATGTTGCCGCTGGACTGTTGCAGCGGCCCGTTGTGGTCATCATAGTTCAGGCCGGTGTTGAGGTTCGGCAACACAAAGGTCCACGCTAAAAACCGCAGCGCCGCCGCCTGAGCCACACGCTGGCGGGCCAGGAGCATGTCCGGGTTATTGACACCGGCCAGACGCAGTACACAGGCCAGATCGATGGCGTTAAACGCTTCTGGTCCTGGCAAAATCGAGGGAGCCCGTTGGGGCAAACGGGCCAGGATCGCCTCGTCTTTCTTCTCGTCTTTCTTGCCACCATCTTGACGCGGCGGCGGCAACTCTTCTATTTTTTGGGATTCCGACTTGTCGGCCGGCTTTTCCTGATTCTGGGCAAAGGCTGGCAGAACGAGCGCCAATCCGCTGCATAAGCCGATCCAGAAAAATCCAACTCGCCCCCAGCGTGCGCGGTGAGAAACGTTCATTTTTCCCCTCGTATTCCCGGTTTTGGCCGCTGGATCTAACTGTTTCTTAAGAAAAATCCCCTATCATCCGCAAAGCATACGGACCTTATCGGTAGAGCAGAGTTCCGCCAATCAACAAAATCAGCACGGCGGCTTCTCCGTCTTTCTCTTGTTCTTGCCTTTTGCAGGAGAACAAGCCCCTACCGCTTTCGCCATTTGCCGGTTATAGTTGGATAGAAGGGCGCACTTTCTCTTTCTCGACAAGTCCGCCCCGTTCCCTGGCCCTCCGGAGTCTGTCCATGTCTCTCTTTCGCAACATTCTGGTTGGCGTCGATCTCACGCACTATGATGCCGAAACGCTCCAGCCCTCTGCTGTTGCCGCCGCCGTCGTGCGGCAAGCGCTGTGGCTGGGCGCCAAAACGTCCGCGCGCTTAACCTTCTTCTCTGCCCTCGATCTCAACCTGGAAGCACTGCCGCAACTGGAGCAAACGGATTTCCGCTACGTTACGACCAGCGCCGAACAGACTGCTGCCAAAGTGCTGCGCAGTTTGGTTCAGCAGGCGCGCGGCCAAGGGATCGAGGCTGAAGACAAATTGGCGCTGGGTAAAGGCTGGTTGGAGTTGGTCCGACAAGCGTTGCGCGATCGTCATGACCTGGTGCTGATCGGCACGCGTGATCGCCGGGGTTTGGAATGGATGCTGTTCGGTAGCACGGCCGTCAAAGTGCTGCGCCGTTGCCCCTGCCCGGTCTGGGTGGTCAAACCCGACGGCGAACCGAGTCCCTTGAAGGTCCTGGTGGCCAGTGGTCTTGATCCGGCCTCGGAGGAGGGGCTGCGTCTGGCTGCCGGGCTGGCCCAGGTCACAGCAGCAGAGGTTCATCTGTTGCACGTGGTCGATTTCCCCCTGGATCGGCACTGGTGGGCCACTCCCCTGCCGGACACGAAGGACAAAGCCTATCGCTGCCGTGTCCGTGAACATGCTGTCAAAGAGCTGGAAGCCCAGATTGATCGTGCCGGAGCCCGCCGCCTGAGGCCGCCGGTGCAGGTGCATCTGGTGGATGAAATCGGCGTCTTGGCCGATGAGGGCATTCTCCTTTTCCTTAAGAAAAACCCGATGGATTTGATGATCATGGGGACGATCGGCCGCAGCGGCATTGCTGGTGTGATGATCGGTAACACGGCTGAGCGGCTCTTGCCGCAACTGTCCTGTTCGCTGTTGGCCGTCAAGCCGAAGGATTTCGTTTCGCCGGTACGGTTGTAGGAAGCCAGTCTGCTGCGTAAGCACGGGTGAACGCATCCCGTGCTTACGCAGCAGACTGGTGGGGAAGCGGCGTCGTGATAGAATAACATTCTGGAACGACGACTTGGGCCACGGACATTTCCAACTATGCCGATCCGCATAACTTGCCCCAATTGTAAACGGGGCATGCTCGTTGATGAACGCCTGGCTGGCAAAAAAGGCCGTTGCAAGGCTTGCCAGCAGCCGATCACTGTACCACCGCTGCCCGCTTCCAATTCCCCGGCAACGCCGACCGCCTCCGCGCCCGTTGATGTCGAGGCCGAAGCCGCTGCCTTGTTCGCCGATGAGCCGAAGCCGGCCGAACAGGTCGAGGTCAAAACCATCGACTTCAACTGTCCCTATTGCGATGAGCCGATTCAGCTCTCCGCCGACCTGGCCGGCAAACGCGCTCCCTGCCCCGAGTGCAAACACATCATCAAGGTGCCGGACCTGGCCAAGAAAGATCCCAAAGACTGGCGCAAGGTGGAGGCACGCGGCCCATCCGGCGCTCGACTGCCAGACCAGCCGGAATTGGAAGGGGCCTGGGGCTCGACTACGGCTCGTGGGGTCGGCCAGAAAACACTGGAGGAAGCCGGCGTCTTGCCCAAGGTAGAGCGTCCGCGTACCCGGTGGCAGAAAGTGCGCTGGCCCGTCCTCGGTGCAAGCCTGACGCTTGTGGTAGTTGTAGGTGGTGTGATCGGCTATCGCTGGTGGGGCCGGCGTGCGGTCGAACGCGAGGTCCAGGCGGCGCTGACTTTCGCCGATTCATCGGAAGCCAACCCCGCCACGAAGGCCGCCCTTTCTCTGGCCGCTGGCACGTATTATCTGCGTAGCCGTACCGCATCACCGGCCAAAGCTGCCAACAAACAGTTCGGCACGGCCCTAACCACGCTGCGCTCCGTGCCCCAAGGAGAAGAGCGCGACGCTCTGTTGGCTGATTTGGCGCTGGCCGAGGTCGAAATGGGCGGAGACAAGCCGGACGCCGATCAAGAGCTGCGTCTGAGCTGGGATAAAACACACCAATTGTTGCTGGCCACGCTGCGGGAAATCCATGATGCCGAAGCGAAGCGGCGCGCTCTCCGCGCGGTCGCTCAGCATCTCCGCGAGTACGGACAGGCGGCGCGCGTGCTGCCGTTGACCAACCAACTGTATGCTGCTGCCGATGCCGATAAGGCTGCTGCCCTCGCAGTCGTCGGACTGGATTTCTTCAAGGCCGACGATCGGTCCTCGGCGGAAAAAGCTGCGGAAGCGGCATTGCAGCTTTTTCCCAAAGACGCTAAAGCCCCGGACGCCCAGGCACCGTCTCTCCGCGCCGAAGTCGTCGCCTTGGCCCTGCTCTTAGGAAAGAAAACTCTTCCCGCTGCAGGCGATAAAGCAGAGGACAAAAACAACGAACTCATTGGCAAGGCCGAAGCACTGGCCCGGCAAGGCAAATGGGAGGAGGCCCGCAAAGAGGCAGGACAGATCGAAGAGGAAGTTTTCCAGTTCCGCGCTCGCCTCGCCCTTGCTGCCGCCGCGGTAGACGCTAAGTTGCCCGAAACCGTCGATACGGAATCCGCCCTCAAAATGGCCGAAGGCGGCTTGGGCAAAAAAGCGGAGTTGTCCTGGCTGATGCTCTCCCTCATCGAGTTGGCCTTGGGCACGGCCGTGCCGGAGGAACGCATACAGGCTTTGGCAGACCAAATTGGCAATCAGGCGCTGCGCGGCCGGGCACAATTAGCCATCTTCCAAGCTCGGTTGGACAAAACGAACCAAATCCTCGATGGATCCGCTGCTGACAAGATCGACGCCAAGAGTCTGGCGCGTTCGTTGGCCGCGCAGGCGCTGGCTCGACACAACGCACGACTGAGTGCTGGCTATGCCAGTGTGGTGCAGACGTGGCCACAGCCGCTGCGGTCGTTTGGCGCCCTCGGCGTCGCCTTGGGTTTGCAGGACAGGGAACGATGACAAGCTGAGGAGAAGCTCTATGAAGCGAACAGCATCTTACCTCTGGGTTGCACCCTTCGCAACTCTCTTTGTCGCTTTGTCACCTTGTCTCCTTGTCACCCTGTCAGCATTCGGACAGGAAGCGCCTTTTGCGGAAGATCTCCAGTTCGTGCGTGAGCTGCGCAGCCGTGGCTACAATGATCTGGCCCGCGAATATTTGGACCAATTGGCCAAGAAAGCTCCTGCCGCGCTGAAAAAAGAGCTGCCGCTGGAGCAGGCATTGACCGAGATGGAGGCGGCCAGTGAAGAGCCGGACAGCACCAAACGTATCGCTCTGTATGCCCTGGCCCGTGAACAACTCCAGGAATTTCTCCGCATCAATCCCAACCATCCGCGTGCCGCCGAGGCCAGGTTCGATATCGCCCGTGCCACCACCTTGCAGGGCAAGACACAACTGAGCCGCGCCCTGCTCGAAGACGATCCGACCGTCCGCACCGCCGAAGGCGCCAAGGCCCGCGCCACGCTGATAGCGGCGTTCAACCAGCTCAAACAGCTGCCGCAAACGCCCCAGACGGAATTGGCAATGGCTCTAAATCTACTCGATCAATCCGATACTTATCTCAACACCGGCAATGAGACAGAAACACGCCAGAGCAGCCAGCGCATCCAGGAAGCACGACAAATCCTTGATAAGCTGGCTCAGGGCGATCCGGCCAGCAAGATTACCTGGCAAGCACGTGCCTGGGCCGGACGCTGTGAAGAAATGCTCGACAATCCAGGCAAAGCAATCAAAATGCTGGAAGCCGTCACCGCGGAGACCGGCCCAGCCGTGCAGGACGGCAAACGCTTGGCTCGCTACTTTCTGATATTGGCCCGACGGAAATTGCCCAAAGAATCGCCTGATCCCAAAGCGACGCTCAACAATTATCTCATCAAACAGGCGCTGGATTGGTTGCGCGATTATCCCAACTACAAAAACAGTCCCGAAGGTTATGGGATTCAATATTGGCTGGCCAAGTTCTTGCTCGAAGAAGCGGAGGTCCCTAAACTGGACGCTCGCACACGTGAGAATATCGTCGGCCGCGCCCGCAGATATCTCAGCAACATTGAGCGCACCGAGAACGAGTTCACCGACCGGGCCAAGCGCCTCAAGATCGAGGCCATGTCCAAGCAAGGTACCTTCAAAAAGCCGATCGACCGCCTGCTCACTTTCGAGGACTGCTACGTGCGGGCGCAGTACGAGCAGATGCAAATCGCCGAGGATGTCAAGCAATTCAGAGACAACCGTTCACGGGCAGAGGAAGAACGGAAGAAACATATCCAGAATATCATCGATGCGCTCCAGTCCGGACTCAAGAAAGCTGGTCCCAAGGATTCCATCCTGGAGATCAACAACGCGCGGACGCTGTTGACTTACTATCTGCTGGAGCAGGGCAAGCCCAAGGAGGCCATCGCCGTCGGTGAGCCGTTCGCGCTGAAAGACCGACGCTCCAGTCAGGCAGCTTCCGCTGCCATCTACGCATTGGTGGCTTACGGGCAATTGCTGGCCAAGCGTGAGCGCAACGCCGAGGCTCCCCAGACCCTGAAGAACGATCCGGACTATCAGGCCGAGAAAAAACGCATGTTGGCACTGGCCCGTACCATGGTACAGTGCTGGCCGAAAGAGCGGGCCGGCGACCTGGCCCGACACGAAATCGCCCTGCATTTGCTGCGCGACGAAAACAATGCCGAAGCAATTGAGGAATTGGCTGCCATCACGCCAGCTTACCCCTCGTACATCCGCACCCAATTTCTCCTGGCCCGCGCCGCACTTCAGCAGGCCGCTCAGGATAAAGACGAAGGTGATCCCAAAGGTTACAAAAAGCGCGCCCTGGCTGCTCTCCGTACTCTGCCTGACCCTGACCCGGCCGCCGACGCTGAAACCAACAGCGAATATATCCAGGCCCGGCTCCTGTTGGCCTTGGAGTTAATCAAAGACAAGCAGCTCAAGGAAGCGGACCAGGTTCTCGCCGTGCTGGCGCCCAAGTTGGAGACATTGAAGATAGATGAAGATTCCATAAAAGCCAGGGAAAAGCAGCGCAAGTTTGAGGATAGTTTAATCCAGCTGTCGCTGCATTCGTCGGCTCTCCAGGCCAACGACGACTTCAAGGCTGCCAAATACAAAGAAGCGGCACAGCGGCTGGATACGGTGATCGCTAAATTCAACGCCGATCAACTACCGCAGCTCAAAGACAGCGGATTGGGGCCAAGCATCATTGCCCTGGACCTGCGCGCCAACGTGCAGCTGGGCAATCTGGGGCAGGCTCGCGCCGCCATCAAGGCGCTGCAAACACTGCAAAGCGATAAAGGCGCGCCCCCAAGCGACGACGACGCCACGGCCATCCTTTCGCAGCTGGTCAATCTCATCACCCAGCAAGTCGAGGAGCTGCGCAAAAAAGGCGATAAGGACAGTCTGCAAAAAGCACAAGCCGGCTTTACCGCTCTTCTCAACGAAGTGGCTGGAGGCAAGAAGAAGCCAACGCCCAAGCTGGCCTATTATCTGGCCCGCTGCTATGCCGCCATGGACGAACACAAAAAGGCTGTCGATCTGCTCGAAAAAAACGCTGCCGAGGGCAACGGCACAGATGAACGGCTGCATCACGCTATCCAATTGCTGTTGGTGCAAGAATATCGACAGCTCAAGGAACCAGATAAGGCTTATGCCCTGCTCGAAGAGATTCTCAAGGGCAAAGACGGCAAACCTGGCTGGGGTGCCAAAGACCTCAGCGCCCAGAAAATGCGCATTCTACTTTTGGAAGACCGTGAGGACTACGTCCATGCCGCCCAGCTGTGCGATAAATACGTCACCCAACTGGTCCGCCGCCTCGACGACAATAAGTTCAAAGAATACTATTTTGATTTCTATTATCACTTGATCTACTGTATCGTAAAGCATGGCCAACGCCAGGACAATGCCGACAAGAAGGCCAAGACCGTCCGCGACGCTGCGCAAAGGCTCGTCGCCCTCCAGAACCGACAGGGCGGCTTCGGCAACGAGGAATCGAAGAAACGCTTCGAGGAATTGCTGGAAAAGGAAGCCGATTTGCGCGAACAGTATAACACTCTCAAGGGCAGCAAATAGAGCCCCCCTAAAATGCATATGCGGTTTATCATTTCGCACAAAATGATGAATCACCTGAGGAGCGCTTAACATGAAATCCTTCCTTCTCGCCGGCTTTGTGCTGATTGGCGGCGGTGCCCTTTGGGCCAAAGACACCGTGTACGTCCGGCAGCCCGGCCAGAAAAAAGATGAGATTGTTAGCGGTACAATCCAGGAAGAGACGCCTGCGGGTATCAAGCTGAAGACAGACAAAGGCGAGGTCAAGAACATCCCGACCCTACACATCCGCGCTGTGGATTACGGCGAAGGCATCGACGCCGTGGGCCGAGTGGATTACCACTCCGGCGATGCCAAACTCGACCGGGCCTTGCTGGAGACCACGGCCAAGAAAAAGGCGGATGGTCTGGAGTCGGCCCTGCTCGCCTTCCGCGAGCTGGACAGCAACGACAAATTGCACCGCATTCCCTCCGTCCACCGTTATTTCCAATATCGCATCGCTCAGACGATGGCCCTGCTCGCCCAGGACGACATCAGTCGCCGCGATGCCGCTTTCACAGTCCTGAACGACTACAAGACCGCCTTCCCCGATGGCTGGGAGATCGTGCCTGCTCTGCAACTACTGGCCTCATTGCAGGAAGAAAAAGGCGATACTGAGGCGGCGAGCAAGACTTACGCCGATTTGGCCGAGTTGCCTGGCATCTCGGCGGCCATGAAATTGCAGAGCCAGCTCAAGGGCGCTCGTCTACTGCTGCGCGCCCTCAAGTTTCGCGCGGCTGAGGCGAAACTGAAACAGATCCAATCCGCCTTGCCCGCCGACGACCCCCAACGCGCCTTCGTCGAAGTGTACCTGATCCAGTCGCGCATTGCCCAGAAAGGCAACCTCAACGGCCTCGACAAAAAACTGGAACAGCTCCTCCGCACCACCAATGACGGCGCTCTGCGCGCCCTGGCCCACAACGCCCTGGGCGATTACTATCGCGCCCAGGGCGACAATGCCCAGGCGTTCTGGGAATATTGCAAGGTCGATATGCTGTACAACCAGGACAAAGAGGAACACGCCAAAGCACTCTATTATCTATCGCAATTGTTCGATAAACCGCCACGCAACGATCGGGACCGGGCCGAGGAATTTCGGATACGTCTGAAATCGCCACAATTCGATGGCACGTTGTATCAGCGCCTGGCGGCGGCAGAGACGAAGTAGATCACCCAAACCACAGCGTCAGCAAGGGCATCCTCCTTCTGGTTCCCAAACAGAGTTAGGAAACGAGGAGATTAAGAGAAATCCGCTCTTGCTGGCAACGCGAGGCAGCCCCTATAATTCCTGCATCTTTCGCTCCATTGGGGCCGTAGCTCAATTGGGAGAGCGCAGCGTTCGCAATGCTGAGGTTACGGGTTCGATCCCCGTCGGCTCCACTTCCGGATAGATCAGAGCAATGCCGTGCGCTCATCGTAGCCAAACATGCGGTTGAAGTTCTGCACGGCCACGCCGCTGGCACCGCGCACCAGGTTGTCCTCGCAAGCCAAAACGACGATAGCGTCGCGCACCATGCGCACCGTCACATCGAAAAAGTTGGTGCCGGCACAATCCTTCGTTGCCGGCAGATGCTCGACCACGCGGACAAACGGAGCATGGGCATAATACGAACGATACATCTCCAGCAGCTCGTGTTCGGACAGTGGCCGGCGCGGCATGGCGTAGATGGTCGAAAAGATGCCGCGGTCCATCGGAATCAGGTGCGGTGTGAAGATCACTTCGATCGGTTCACCAGCCACGTCTGCCAGCACTTGCTCGATCTCCGGCGTATGGCGGTGCTTGCCGACCTGGTAGGCGGACACACTTTCGTTGCATTCGGGAAAATGGGTAGTCAGCTTGGGCGTGCGTCCGGCCCCGGAGACGCCGCTTTTGCTGTCGATGATGAGGCGACGCGGCTCGATACAATGTCCGGCCGCCAGTGGTGCCAGGCCGAGGATGCCCGTTTGCGGATAACAGCCGGGATTGGCGACAAGCTGGGCCGTGGCAATGGCGTCGCCGTACAACTCCGGCAGCCCATACACCGCCTGGGCCAGATGCATCCGATCGGCATGGCTTTCGCCATACCACTGGGCGTAGAGATCCGGATCGCGCAGGCGATAATCGGCACTGAGGTCGATGACACGCAGGCCGCGCTGCAACAAAGCCGGCACTGTCACCATGCTGGCCCCGTGGGGCAGGCAGCTGAACACACATTGCACGCCGTTTGTCGTCAAACGCTCGACATCGAACAGCTCACAGCGCAAGTCGATGCGTCCGGTCAGGCTGGGATGCAGTTCGGCGAGATGCGGCATATCACGTTGCCGTGAGGTAACAGCTGCGATTTCGACATGAGGATGGCGTAGCAGGATCTTGATAAGCTCCAGTGCCGTGTAACCAGAACCGCCGAGAATAGCAACCTTGGTCATGTTTGTTTACAGTTCATGAATCGTGTTCCGTTGTCGAATTCCTAGCATCACTGTACGCTAGCAAAAGGTTTCTGACTACCGAGCCTGGACGATGGAGTCACATGTTTCCCACCATTCACACCGCCGCGGAGGAAATCCGCAGCGGTCGGCTCTCGCCGGTTGATCTCGTTCAATCCTGCCTGGAGCGCATCGAGCGCTACGAGGATCGGGTTCACGCCTGGGTATTAATTGATCGCGAGGGAGCATTGGCGCGCGCCAAAGAATGTGCCCGCGAGATTGAGCGCGGCGGCTGGCGCGGGCCGCTGCATGGCATTCCCGTGGGCATCAAGGACATTTTCGACGTGTTCGATTGGCCGACTGCGGCCGGCTCGCGCTTATGGAAAAGCAGCATCGCTCGCCAAGATGCCACGGTGGTGCGGCGTCTGCGCCAGGCAGGGGCGGTGTTCCTGGGTAAAACGGTGACGACGCAGTACGCTAGTTTTGATCCGCCGCCGACGCGCAATCCATGGAACACAGCGCGGACGCCGGGCGGATCGAGCAGCGGCTCGGCAGCGGCGCTGGCCTGCGGCATGTGCCTGGGCGCACTCGGCTCGCAGACGGGCGGCTCGATTACGCGGCCAGCTTCGTACTGCGGCGTCGCTGGCTGCAAGCCGACCTTTGGCCGCGTTCCCATCGACGGCGTCGTACCACTGGCCTCATCGCTGGATCATGTCGGTCCTCTGGCCCGCTGCGTGCGCGATCTGGAGATTCTGCTGCAGGCCATCGCCTCAAACGAGCCGGAAGCGTTAGCGACAGCGACCAATCCATCGCTAACGCTTCCGGCTCGTCGATCCGCTGCTTGCCCGCCGCGCCTGGGCCGTCTGCGCGGTCTTTTCGATTATCGGGCCGATTCCGCCGTTGCCGAGATGATGCGCCAGGTCTGCACGCAGCTGGGAAAAAAAGGTGCAACCCTCATCGATGTGCCGGAGCCAGCGGCGTTTGCCGAAGTGCTGCCGCGTCATCGCACCGTCATGGCCGTGGAATCGGCTGCGTATCATCAGGAGCGCTTGCGGCGACATCCGGAAGATTACGAGCCGTTGATTCGCGCGTTGGTGGAAGAAGGTTTGAGTTGTCCTGCTCCAGAATATGCTCGCTGCAAGGAACATCAAGAACTTTTGCGCTCTGAAATGAGATCTTGTTTCGCTTCTGTAGATGCCTTGCTGACGCCGGCAACCACCAGCCCGGCCCCGGACGCTGGCACCACCGGCAATCCCGCTTTCAACTCACCATGGAGCTACACCGGCTTTCCGACCATCTCTTTTCCCGTCGCTCTCTCGACCGATGGATTGCCGCTGGCCATTCAGCTCGTCGGCCGGCCCTGGAGCGAGAACGAGCTATTCGCCACGGCTCTCTGGTGCGAGGAAGTGCTCAGCGTCACACTCGGCGAACCTCCACTCAAATGAACTGCCAAGACGCCAAGAAAGGAAAAAGAGAAAAAAGAGAGATAAATCTCATGCTCCCAAAGTGTCGGTGCTTCCCGGCGTTTTTCTTTTTCCGTTTCTCTTTTCCTTTTTTGGCGTCCTTGGCGTCTTGGCGGTTTCATTTGAGAGGGCATTCTTAATGGGCGTGCCACGAGGACAGTAAGAACCGCCACAGTGATTGAAACTGCAGTGATTGAAACTGCGACAGCTGGCTCATCCACCTATTGAGAAATTGCAGCCAGAGGGACCACGTTTGTCCTGGATTAGGGAAGCTGGAAGGCGCGGCGGTGAACGTGACGGTTGCCGTTTGCGTCAGACCGCCGGCGCGGACGTACACCGTGGCTGTGCCGGAGCCGCTAGCCGGGGCAGTGTATAGGCCACTGCTATTGAGCGAGCCGCCGCCTGCCAGCGACCAGGTCCAACTCGGCTGCGTGCTCATGGCGTGGCCGAACTGATCGAGGGCAGTAGCAGTGAATTGCAGTGAACCATTGTTGTATACGCTGCCCTTGGCCGGTGTCAGTGAAATGCTCGACAGTGTTGGATTGACAGTGACACTGACAGCACTCGTCGCCGACAGACCGTAAATATTGGTGATTATCACCTGGAAGGTGTAAGTGCCGGCACTGGAGAAAGTGATGGTAGTGTTTTGGGCGGCGTTCGTGCCGTTGATCGAAAAGGTCGGCTCGGCCGCTCCGGGCGGCGCGCTGACGACGGACCAAGTGTATGTCAGGGCAGAGGTGTTGTAATTGTCGCCGCCGCGGACGCTGAGGTTGGTGGTTGTGCCGGTGATGATACTGGACGAAGCGCTGGCCGGCGACGCCACCCAGGGCGCACTCGCGGTGCCTCCCTGTCCGACCAGGCCGGCAACGACCTGGTTGGCGATAGGTGAGCCGCGTCCGGTGACCAGATCGTAGCCCGGTCCTGCCGAATAGCTGCCGTTGCCACCGCTGATGATGTCGTGGAAATCGCTTTGCGGTAGCTGATAAAGCGCCGACAGCAGCGAATTGCCGTCGAGCGGTCCCTTACCTTCGAGAGCGCGGCCCTGATCGGCGATGGCAACCAGGGCAGCCCACTGCGGCGCTCCGGCACTGGTACCGTAAGCCTGAAGCCAACCACTGTAGCCATAGGTATCGTAGATGGCAAAGGGCGAGGCGGAGGAAGCATCGTAGGCCACATCGGGAACGGTCCGGTGGGTAGTGACTTGCGTCACTACGCCTTGTTGATAGCTGGGCTGCGTTTCCGTGTTGCTGATGCCACCGCCAGAGCCGCTCCAGGCCATTTCGCTGATATAGTTGCCGGCGCTATCGGTATTTAGCTGTGTGCCGCCGACGGCCAAGACGTTAGGCGACGTTGAGGGATATTCTACCCAGCCGTTGTCGCCGCTGGAAGCGATGAAGGCGACGCCTGGATGGCCGGACGGCGTTGTGAAATAACTGTCGTAGGCGGCCTCGCTGGAGAATTCGCCGCTGCCCCAACTCATCGACACCACCGAGACGCCAGGTTGATTGCGGGCGTAGTTCACGGCGGTCATCAGATCGGCATAACTGTTGCTACTGGCCTCGACCAGGAGAATGTTGGCCCCCGGCGCCAGAGCGTGCGCCCATTCCACATCGAGGCTCTCTTCCATGCCCCAACTCTGATTGGCGGCCGGCAAGCTGCTGCCGCCGTTTTGGTTGACCACGGTGAAGTGGGGCGGATCGGGAAGGCCATAAGTAGAGTCGAAAATGTGTAAATCACTGGCGATGTTGGGTTGACTGTAGGCATCGACGATAGCGATGGTTTGGCCGCTGCCGTCACCCTGGATGGCGCCATTAGGGAAAGTGATCTGATTGAAGCCGTAGGCCTGGCTGACCTGCTGAGGGCTTAAACCGGCGGGTTGACCAGGGCTACCGTTGGCTGTCACGGCGCCGGGGCTTACCAGCTCGATCAACGGCACGGCGCTGCCGGTCAGGTCCATGCTCGGGAGCAGGCGATCTTCCAGAACTTCCAGACACGGACGAATTGAGGGCACGCGCACGCCCCTCGCCGCGCGCACCCCGGAGTAGGGGATAAATCGTCGCATGAGGGAGAAAACTCCTCTTTTGGTCTTTGAAGCGACGGGATTTCCGAAACTCAGGAACGGCCGTGAGGGGATGATTCCGAAGGGGGTACGACCGTATCTGTTCCTGTCGAAAATCTAGGATAAGATCGACAGATGGTCAAACGCGCTCACCGAGCTTGGATCAGCGTGAGGGTATGCCCTGCGGCAGGACGCGGAACTGCTGGGGCAGCGGCTGATTTCCGACAGACTCCAAATGGCGCCGTGCCTCGGCATCGTCCGGGATAGCGGCGAATTCCCGACGTGCCTCCGTCAGCTGTCCGTCCAATTCCAGGGCCAGCCCCAGGTTGAAATGAGCACGGCTGTTGTGCGGATCGCGGCTCAGGGCGGCGCGGAGATGCTTCTGTCCCGCCGCCAGTTGACTCTCCCGGGCAAGCAACGCCCCCAGGCTCACGAGCGCTTCAACATGGTTGGGATCGTACTGCAAAGCCGAGACGAAGCATTCTACTGCCTCGCGAGACCGTCCCTGACCTTCGTACACAACGCCCAGGTGATAGCGCGCGTTGGCACTGCTGGGCTTGCTGCGCAGCGCTCGAGTCAATTCGACTTCAGCCTCGCGGAACTTCCCCTGCCGCTCCAGGACCAGCCCCAGGTAGTAATGGGCATCGATGAAGTCTGGCGCCAGGCGGACTGCCTCGGCCAAATGCTGCCGGGCTTCGTCGAGCTTGCCTTTCTCCAAGAAGACGCGGCCTATGTTATAGTGGGCCGGCGGATGATCGGGATATAGCGCCAGCGCCCGAGCGAAGTGCTCCAGGGCCTCGTCGCGCCAGCCGTGCTGGGCCAGGAAAAGGCCGACATTGTTGTAAGCCGGTGGCCGGGGATCATAGCGGATGGCCTCGGCATACTCGCGACGGGCCTCGTCAATCCGCCCTTGCTTCTCCAGAGTCATGGCCAAGCCTTGGTGAGCGATCCCGGATGGGCAAACATCCAGGGCGTGCTGCCATAAAGTAGCGCTGTTCCTCCAGACCGGCAGTTGCCGCCAGGTCAGCCCCAGGCAGGCAACCGCCAGTCCAGCGGCGGTAGCAAGCGCCGCCCGCCGGGCCAGGCGCCGGTTTCCCAGCAAGTCGCAGATTCCCCAGGTCAAGAGAAGAAATAGGCCGATGAGCGGAATGTAGGTATAGCGATCGGCATAGGCCTGACGGCCGACCTGGACCAGGCCAATGACTGGCACCAAGGTACCGAGATACCATAGCCAACCCACCGCCAGGTACGGTCGTCGCCGTGCCTGCCCCAGCGTCAGGGCTGTAAGAACCAGCAGCAATCCGGCCGCTGCTGCCGCCTGGCCGTAGGAAATGGCCGGACCGGGATGCGGGTAGAAAACAGTCAAATGTATTGGCCAGAACATCATGCCGAGGTAAGCAAGGTAAGCCAGCGGCACGTTGGCGAGCCGGCAAGGCAGCGGCAACAGATCGAACGATTGCATGATGTCCTGTTGTGCTCCTAAGGTCAGCATAGAGCAACCAGCCACCAGAGCGAAGAACGGCAGCTTCTCCTTCACCAATTTCCACCCCACGGCCAATCGCCGCAGCGGCCAAAAATCCAGCAGCAGCAAAACGCAAGGTAGCGTCACCAGCATCGGCTTGGCCATCAGCCCCAGAGCGAACAGCACCAGGGTCAGCAGATAACGGCCCCATCCCGGCTGGGCCGCATACGCGGAGTACGCCCATAGCGTCAACATCCAGAACAGCGTGCTGAGCACGTCTTTCCGTTCGGCCACCCAGGCGACCGACTCAACGTGGAGCGGGTGGACGGCGAAAAACGCCGCCACCACCGCGCTCCGCCATACCGCTCCAGTCAACGACCGCAAGGCGAAGAATAACAGCACCGTGTTGGCAGCATGCAACAGCACATTGGTGATATGGAAGCCGAGCGGATTGGGGCCATACAGCTGCCAGTCCAGCTGCAACGACATCCAGGTCAAAGGGTGCCAGTTATGCGAGTGGAACTTGGTCAAGGCCCACCACAGGCTCGCCCTCGTCAGCCCGGCCTGCACATGGGGGTTCTCGGTGATGTATTCATTGTCATCGACGTTGAGGAACTGATAGCTGCCATCTCCCATCGGCGCGTACGCCACCAAGGCCAAAACGACGACGGTCACGGCTGCTAATGCGATGCGCCGAAAGCCGGCTTGGGAATCCGTCATCTTCATATTGTTCCTTATGACCCAAAACCCAATGAGCCGGAAGCATTAGTGACGGAAGGAAGACCCATCGCTAATGCTTCCGGCTCGTTGGGTTCGCTTGCCGATGCAGAACAGATGCTTATCTCCACGAATGAACAAACGATTATCGGCCACGGCCGGTGTGGATGTAACCGCTTCCCCAAGTCGATTCTGGGCCAGCAATTTGAACTTCGGCGCCGCTTCGAAGACGTACACGGCGCCGTTTTTGGCCACCGCATAAACTTTGCCCGCTGCCAAGATCGGCGAAGCCATGAAGCCGTCCTTGCAGAGGGATTCTCGCCATATTTCCTCTCCGGTTTGGGCGAGATGGCAAGCGGCCCAACCGGTATCGCTTACGCTATAGAGATGACTGCCCAGGGCCAACAAGCAGGGTACATAGGCGAAATATTTGAATTGTCGATTCTGCCAGACAAGATGTGTGCCGCTGACATCGCCCTGGCCACCGAGCTTGACGGCGATAGTATCGCGGTCGCCGGCGCCGTCGCCGGAGGCTGCAAGCACCAGATTGCCGGCGAGGATTGGCGAACTTACCGTTCGCAGCGGTGCTTTGGCGAACTTCCAGGTGTACCACCAGTTCGCTCGGCCGTCGGCGGGATTATAGCTGGTGATGCCGGCCGTGCTGACGACAATCAGCTCTTTACTGCCGCCCGGTCTGGTGTAGATAAGCGGCGTCGAATAACAGGCACGGTAAGGCCGACGCTCGATTTGCCAGACTTTGGCACCGGTCTTGGTATCGAAAGCCAGCAAGTGGGATGTGCCGTCCTGATCGTTGGCGAGGATCACTTTATCATCCACCACCATCGGCGAATGGCCGAAACCATGCTGGCTCTTGTAACTGCCGAGGTCATTCTCCCACAGAGGCGTACCATCCTTAAAGGCATAAGCCCCCAGATGGATGTCCCTGCCGTCCCAGAAGGCGGCATAGACACGCTCGCCGTCCGTGGCTGGCGTTGAGGAAGCCAGCGAATTGAGGGGATGCGTATGGGCCTCGCGACCGGGCGCCGCTCTTTTCCAGAGAATTTCGCCCTTGCCGGCATCGAGGCAGAGCAGCCAGCGCTCGCCACCGTCCTCTGACGCCGACTGCAAGAAGACGCGGCCCTTGCATACAATCGGCGACGAATGGCCGACGCCGGGAATGGCCGTTTTCCACAGGATGTTTTCCGCCGTCCATTGGACCGGCACGTCCTTGTCTTCGGCAATGCCCGCGCCGTTGGGACCGCGGAAGCGCGGCCAATCGCCGGCACTCGCCAGGCCGCAGGCCGACAACAAAACCACAAACGCGAGCCAGAAACGCCAAATGCGAGGTTGGGGATGCATGGTGTGAAAGTCTCCTTGGGATGAAAATCATTTCGAAGCGTCCGCGGAACGTTGTCCCGCCCGCTCGAACCAACGGCGGATCGAAAGCGTGAATCCCGGCAGCACCGTCTCGCCATCCAGGGTGTCCTCCTCTGTTAACTCAACAAACGCATCCACAGACTTATAGACGCGCACTCGGCGAGACGCCGGATAGACTTGCCAAACCAGACGGCTACCTCCGGCGAAGTATTCTGCTCGTTTGCGTTCCATCTCACGTTCGGTGTTGCCTGGGCTGAGGATTTCAACGGCCAAGTCAGGCGCTTGCGTCAAAAAGCTGCCCGGTGGGAGAAGACGATTGGGAAAATGCTTCCAGGAATAAAAGGCCACATCCGACATTCGGACAAGACCTGGTTCCATACGCGTCGGACCGGATTCGCCTAACACAATGCCCAGAGCATTGTCCTCCAGGTATGCCTCCAAGAAAAACCCCAGGACCATAACCAATCGGGATTCGTAATAGCCCAGCGGCTTCTCCACCAAAACGCCGTCTACCAATTCGCATAGACGGCCTGTCTGCGCTTTGGCCTCGAGAACGTCCTGCTCCGTGGCTGTTCCCGGAGAGGGACGAAAGCGAATGCGCTCCAAGGGAATGTCTCCCAAGCGATGGAGCAGATCGGCCAGCGTTTCAATCGCAGGAGGCGAAACAAGGGTATCATTCATATCATGCTCCTTGCCCGGCAGGCGGTTCACCGATCAATAATATCATCTCCCCTTCCAACTCTCCACAGTCTTCATCTCCGCTGCGCTGGCAGGGACATCTCTTGCCCGCGCAGCGGGTATAGATGTGGAGGAAAGCATTTTTTACCAATTACTGGCAATCGCTTCGCCTCCATTGCGCGTACATAGTGCCTGGTAAACATAAGGATCGATGCTGCTGCTGATCGACTGGACTGAGCCATCACCGAATAAGAAATTTACGCCTTGGATATGGAAGCTGGACGTGGCATCGGCGTCCATAACCAGTGGATTGTTCGGCAAGTGCACGGTGCTACCGTGCGCCAGAACCAGGGCCGCATCTCCTTCGGCGTTGGCCAGCTGATCGCCCAGGGCTTTGTATTTCAAGTCCGGGACGATCGCGCCTTGCACCGCTCCAACCCAGGTGGTGTTGGACATGGCCGTGCAGCGCTCGCCGATGAACAGCGTGTTGCTCAGTCCGTCGGTAATGTCTTTGATCTGAAAACGTTGGTTACGAATGAAGGCACCATTATTGTCATACGCATCGCCAGTCACCCCGTCGGGCGCGCCGTTCATGCCGACATAACTGCTGTGCGCCACCGTGACCAGCGGTCCGCCATTGGCATCGACCACCATGAACGGGTCGGGCCGAGGCTCCGATGGGCAGATGTAGACTTTCAGGGTCATGGTGCGAACGGCAGCATTGGCCGGATCCTTGATGTCGAGATCGAAACGGATCTGTCTAAACAGGTTACTTTGTTCGAGGTCGTTGAGTAGATAAGTGCCCCAACCCCAACCTGGTCCGGTCTCGTTCCAGGTGCAATCGCCACTGGGAGCACTGGGTTGCGTACCAGGCAACAGATTCGAAAAATAAGCAGGCGGAAAACCGTTCATGCGATCGTGGTAGCCATGTAGGGCGAGTCCGATTTGTTTGAGGTTGTTTTTGCACTGCAAACGAGCAGCAGTCTCACGTACCTTTTGCACAGCGGGCAAGAGCAGGCCGATCACGAGGGCGATGATGGCGATCACCACCAGCAATTCAATAAGCGTAAAACCACGGCGTATCCTCATGAGTATAGTCCTTTCGTTCATGCAGAATGTCTGTCCAAGCACACGATGGCGCAGGACGAACCTGTGCGCAATCTCAGTGCGCAGTTTTCGTGGTCAGAAGGCGTCAAAAGGACTCAGACGCGAGACAGCCGTGGCGGTGGATCGGGAGGAGTTGAAGAGACTTTGTCGGCGTGTATCGAGAGAAGGCAAATACGTGCAGGAGGAGCATCATCGGGAGACCAAGCAACGAAGGGAAGGACGGGCAAGACCGTACCGGTGCTGATCCACAGTGTCGAATAGCCCTGGCAGCGCCAGGCAGACATCATCGTCCCCCACCGGCGTGATGTATCCGAACTTTCTTTCGCTGGCGTCTCAGGTTTCTTGTGGGTGCAACAGCAGCAATTTTTTGCCGCTGTATCCTTGTCGCGGTCACGCAGCTTGACAGTGTTCCAACCCTGCCCCTCTCGCATTCCCCTGTTCTGTTTGGAAACGTCCGAGGGCTTCTCGGCATAAGCGGGCGGTTCGATGTTGTGGACCTTTGCCCAGGCCCAACGTTCCTCCGGTGTGAAGCAACAGCAGTGCGACCAACATTGCTCGGCCGTCTGACAGCCGCACGCATGATTTTGGCAGGGAAACGGCTGGCTACTATTTTTGTGGACAAAGACAGGCAGTGGGATCTCCAGAGCGGCAAGCAGATAGGCCAGACACGCCCCCAGGACACCCAGGCGGTAGCGCAGAGCTAGCCAGAAGCGGCGGCGTGGGAAAGCACGCATGGCAGGAAACTCGCTTCACCTGTGGAAATCACGCTGACATCTTACGGATGCGCCAGGCCACTGTCGAGTTCCCGATCATTTTTGCGGAGTGGGAAAATGTGCCGGATCGATGCGCGACAGGGCGATGCCGGCTTGTTTGCGGACCCTGGGGTTGCGGTCGCGCTGCGCTGCCTGCTGAAGTACGGGAATGGCGTCCTTGGCCTGTTCACCAAAATAGCCTAGCCCGATGGCGGCGCTCAAGCGGATATCGCCCTCTTTATCTTTGAGGGCCTCCATCAGCGCTGGAACAACCTTGGCCGCATCCCTCGTTCGCTGCGGCAAGAGACGAACCGCTTTGAGCCGGTCTCCCTCTTGGGGCGACTTCAAATCCTGGATCAATTCATCGGTCGATTTCGATTTGCCGCAGCCGCACGTCAGCAAGCAAAGTAATAAAACCAAATATATCAACATGCGCATAGAAGAATCTCTCTGAAGAGACCCTTGTTTAGCCGCGAGCCGTAGGGGAGTGTGGAACAATCGCGTAATTTACCTACAACTCGCGGCTAAACGTGGAAATGGTTTTTGAACGCCTCTTCACCAATTGTCAGATACTTCCCCGCCAGCAATAGTGCAGAGATATTGGTACGTAAGCGGATCGATGCTGCTGCTGAGGAAATGTACCGAACCGTCCCCGAACAAGAAGTTCGCCCCCTGCGGCGTATGCATGCTATAAAACGTGTCCGGATCGTAGATCGGAAAGTCGGCGCTGGGCAAGTGCGTGGCGTTACCGTGCGCAAGAACCAAGGCTTCGTCGTAGTCGGCATTGTCATAGGCAGGTCCAGGAGGTGGAGAATAGGGAGGAGTAGGCGGCACAGTCGCCATCCAGGCGGGGCACTGTCCGCCCGTCACGGCGCCGGTCCAGGTGCTGGGCGAATGATTGCCGGAGCGCTCGCCGACCACGAGAGTGTTGCTCAGCCCATCGGTGACATTGGCGATGCGAGTGTGGCTGTTACGCCAAAACAGACCATTGCCAGCGGTGCCGAATTGTCCGGATAAGCCATCGGTACCCGTATCTCCTTGGGGATTGCCGCCAGCGCCATAAAAGCATTCCTCCCAGCCGTTGCAGCCGACATAATTGCCGTGCGCCACGACCACACTCGTGGGCCAAACCGTGAAGTTTTGCTGATAGGGATCGGAGGGACATTGCATGAGTGCCAGCGGCAGCTGCGAGACTGCCGCGTTGCTTCCTAGACCCACTCCCACGCTGAAATGGATCTGATTGTAGACGTTCTGCTGTTCCAGATAAGGCAACAAGAACGACGCCCAGCCCCAGCCCGGCCCCACGTCGTTGTCAGGAGTGCTGTTGGGATCGGTGTTGCCATCGATGTAGCCGGCAGGAAAGCTATTGTTACTGTCGTGATAGCCATGTAGGGCCAGGCCAATCTGTTTGAGATTATTAGTGCATTTGGCGCGTGCCGCCGACTCGCGCACTTTCTGCACCGCTGGCAAGAGTAGACCGATCAAAATGCCGATAATGGCAATCACTACCAGCAATTCGATCAGTGTGAATCCCCGTCTTCGCGTCATCGGCGCCTCCTTCCCGGTCTAACTTGGCAATGCGAGTTATACAACGTAATACCAAGAATAGAGAGGAGCGACTGACGCGTCAAGGATTTTTTTCATTCCCCAACGGAGCTTGAGAACACGGGTTCAGGTAAGGATATGGGTGAGAGCGGCGTCCAGCGTCGGATACTGAAAGGAATGTCCCAGTTCCAAGGCGCGTTTGGGCAGGACGCGCTGGCCGGTCGTGATGAGGTCGGCCACTTCGCCCAAGGCCATACGTAGCACCAGGGCCGGCGTCCATGTGAGCGCGGGTCGATGCAGCACGCGGCCCAGTGTTTTGCTGAATTCGCGATTGGTGACGGGGTTCGGCGCTGTGCCGTTAAGCGCTCCTTTGGCCTGGGCGTTATCGACGGCGAGCAAAAACAGACTAACCAGATCGGCATAGTGAATCCAGCTCATCCACTGCTGGCCGTTGCCGACGGGGCCGCCGGCAAAGAGCCGAAAAGGCGTCAGTAGCTTGGCCAGGGCGCCGCCTTCTTTATCAAGGACAACACCGACGCGCACCCAGGCTACACGCACACCGGCCGACTCTGCGGCCCGCGCCGCTTGCTCCCACTCAACGCATAGCTGCGCCAAAAAATCCGAACCAGGCGCGCTTTCTTCGGTCAATTCCTCGTCGCCACGGGGTCCGTAATAACCGATGGCGGAGGCGTTGACGAGCACCTTGGCCTGGCCATCGGCTCGCATCGGCCGGCGCCGCAACGCTTCGACGACGTGTTGCGTAGAAAGAACACGGCTATCGTGCAGCAGTTTCTTGAAGTCCGCATTCCAGCGGCGCGCAAAGATATTCTCACCGGCTAAATGGATGACCCCATCACAATCGGCGATGGCTTTCATCCAATCGCCCGGCCGTATTGGATCGCCCTCGACGAGGGCGGCATTGTTGCCGAACAGCTGAGCGGCATGATAGGCTCGGCGCGTCAGGACGACGATTTGATCACCGCGTTCGTGCAAACGCCAGACCAACCGTCGGCCCACCAGTCCTGTTGCGCCGGTGACAAAGATGCGCATGGGATTATCCAAAATCTACGTTCCAAACTTAGCCGCGAGCCGTTAGGAAAGTGTTGCCGCGCTTGCCTACAGCTCGCGGCGAAACCAAATCAAACCCACTGTACCGGATCGGTTTCGTGTTTGCTGGCCCATACGTGCAGCTGCGGGAATTGACCGCGCAGGCGTTCGGCCAACTCCTCGATGCCGCAGCGCTCGCTGGCGTAGTGTCCAGGCAGGACCAGAGCTAACCCTTCGGCACGAGCCTGCAAGTAATCGTGAAAACGCATCTCGCCGCTCAGAAGTACGTCGGCCCGCGCCCGTACGGCATCGCTCAGCATTTCGCCGCCGGCACCGCAAGCAATTGCCACCCGCTGTACCGGAGTTTGCAGATCGCCGATGACTTGTACGGGCCCTGCCTGAAGCGCTGCCTTCACCGCCGCGGCCAATTCGCCCAACGGCTGGCCCCTGGGCAGCATACCAATACGTCCCTCGCCACGTCCCGATGATGGCGTATGCAGGGGATAAATATCGAAAGCTGGCTCCTCGTAGGAATGAGCCTGACGAATGGCAGCGATGACCGCTTCGATGCAGCTGGCCGGACAGACTGCCTCCAGCCGCCATTCGTTGACCTCCTCACGCCGACCCTTCTGCCCAATCGTTGGATGGGCTGCCTCGGTGCCGAAAAACGTGCCGATGCCGGCGAGGCGAAAACTGCATTCGCGATACTCGCCGATCTGGCCCGCTCCGGCGGCAAACAGGGCGTCGGCCACGCGGTTGAGGTCCTGTTCCGGCACGAACACCACTACCTTCATTTGACCGCATTCCGCAGCACGGCGCAACGGCCCGACCTCGGTGAGGGCGAGGCGGTGCGCCAGCAGCTCGTTGATGCCGCCGCGTGTATTATCAAAAGCTGTGTGCGGACTGTAGACGGCGACGCCGGCGCGGATTAGCCCCAGGAGCATGCGTCCTTCGGCTGTGGCATCGGTCAGACGTTTGACGCCGTGAAAGAGGATGGGATGATGCGTAACGATGAGGTTGGCCCGGCCGGCAATCGCCTCGGCGGCGCTGGCAGGCGTCACGGTCAAACAGGTCATGACGCGCTCGACGGCGGCCGACCACTCGCCCAGAAGCAGACCGACATTGTCCCAATCGGCGGCGAGATGACGCGGCGCGAAGCGATCCAGGAAATCCACAACGGTTGCGACAGTGAACATAGAAGCTTTCAAACCACCCCCAGAAGTCACCGAGAGCACAAAGAAGAAAACACAGAAAAGAGAAAAAAAGTCAAGCAGAATGCAGATCCATCGGTTGGTGAGCTATTCTTTCTGCTTTGATCTTTTCTGTGTTTTTCTCTGTGCTCTCTGTGGCTCTGGGGGTAGTTTTCTTTTATCAATTCACCGCTGGCGCTGGGGAGTCCAGGAGTTCCTCAACCAGTCCGATCATGCTCTCCGGGCGATCGATCAGGGCGCTGGCGCCGACGAAATCGGCCAAATTTCGGCGGCATGGGCTGAGATCGTCGCCGATGAGTACCACGCTGGCCAGCGGTTGCTCTCGTATCAGCTTGTCACACGTCAGCCAGCCGCTTTCCTCCGGCAGATCGACGTGGAGAATAACCAGGTCGGCCGGGAGCATCCGGGCAAGCCGGCGCGCTTCGGGGCCGCTATGGGCCAGGTATACATCCCAACCCAGGCGGCGAAATCCCCGTGCCAAAAGGGCTTGCGAATCCGCATGAGGATGAGCCAAAACCAGACATGGAGAACAGAGCGCGTTCGTGTCATTGCCGTTCCGCATGGAGATCTCCATTCCGCGTTTCCCTACTGCACGGATTTATCATTTCGCACGAAACGATAAATCCGTGCACCCACTAAAAGTCAGAGGCTTCTCTCTACCAATTAGTTCGCTCCCCGCCTCGTTTTCTTTTCTCCGTATCTCTGGTTTATCCTTGGCGATTTTCGTAATGTGGCTGTATCCACGGTCCTTTTCTGGAGTATAGCTCTTATGGCCAAAAAAAATCCTCCTGCAACAAAGACGAAACAACAGCCTGCTCCTCACAAGGTGGACGCCGCTTTAGTGCGGCAGACGCTAGAAGCCGGCGAAGGGATTTTGCGGTTGGCCCCAACCTGGGTGCCGCGCTCTTTCCTGATGCCGGGACGACGCATCAAACTGGCGCCGCAAGACCTGTACGCCCTGGGCGCTCATCGCGGCGGCATCGACGAACGCTGGTTCGCCTCGACGACCCATGCCGCCAATGAAGGAGCGTCTGAAGACGAAGGATTGAGCTACGTCGTTTCTGAAGGCAAGCGTGTTTTCACGCTGCGCGAGGCCGTCGCCCTGGAAGGGGCCAAGCTGGTCGGCAAACCGATCTGGGATCGCTATCAACGCTGGCCCGTCTACAGCAAGTTCTTCGACAACCTGGGGCCAATCCCGCACCACATGCACCAGAACGACGCCCAGGCCGCCAAGGTCGGCCAGCAAGGCAAACCAGAATCGTATTATTTTCCACCCCAGCTGAACGCCGTCGGCAACAACTTCCCTTATACTTTCTTCGGACTCGAACCCGGCACTACCAAGAACGATATCCGCCGCTGCCTGGAGCGCTGGAACGAGGGCGATAACGGCATCCTCAATTACTCCAAGGCGTACCGCTTGCAGCCGGGCACCGGCTGGCTGGTGCCGCCTTGCGTGCTGCACGCGCCGGGCTCGCTGGTCACGTACGAGCCGCAATGGGGTTCCGATGTGTTCGCCATGTATCAATCGATGGTTGAGGGCCGGCCGGTGCCATGGAGCTTACTCGTCAAGGACATGCCCAAGGACAAGCATCACGATCTCGATTACCTTGTCGAGCAACTCGATTGGGAGGCCAACGTCAATCCTCACTTCAAGGATAGCCATTATCTGGAACCGATCCCCGTGGCCGATACTGCCACCGAAGGCTACGTCGATCGCTGGATCGTTTACGGCAAGGTCCACGGCGAACAGCTATTCAGCGCCAAGGAACTGACGGTCGATCCGGGCGTGAAAGTGACAATTAAGGACAATGGCGCTTATGGACTCATTACGGTGCAAGGCAGCGGTCGTATCGGCAAGTTGTCGCTACAAACGCCGGCCATGATCCGTTTTGGCGAATTGACCGAAGACGAGGTGTTCGTGACGCACGATGCCGCGCGTCAGGGCGTCGTCTTTGAGAACACCGGCCGCGAGCCGCTGGTAACACTGCGTTACTTCGGCCCGCATACCAACCCCGACGCCCCCAACGTCGGCGATCATAAGAAGTAGTTTTCGGTTTTCCGTTTTCGGTTTTCGGCCCTCAGCTTGCAAGATGCGCTAACCAATAGAGCCTGCACACGGAAAGCCGAAAACCGAAAACGGAAAACCGAAAAAATCAAGTCAGCCAATGTTCCCCGTCGATTTTTGCCCGGGGACGCCATTTTCCCGATGGCGGCACATTCCGCACCGTCAGGGAGAGTCATCATGTGCAGCTGCCGCCGGCGCAATCGCGCTCCATCTCTATTGTTTGCGTTGACTTTGCTTTTCGTCCCAGCGACTCTAACGGTGGCCCAGATCCCTCCGCCTGCTCTTCCCGATCGACCGCTGCGCCTGGCGGATTGCCTGGCCATTAGCCAGGAGCGGCAGCCGTCGCTGGCCGTGGCGCGGGCACGACTCGCCGCCGCTCAGAGCAAACTAGCCTCACTGGAGAGTCTCAACGGCCCCATGGCGCGGATGCGGCATGATCTGCCGATTCGGCGCCAACAAGCACAGCTAGGCATCGGCGCTGCCCAAGCCGACCTCGCCCGTCTGGAAGCCGAGAACCGCTACGTCGTCACACGCGCCTATCTCTCGGTACTATACGCCCGTGCCCAGCGGAATGTCCTGGACGATCTGATCGAAGATCTGCGCTATCTGCGCGAGCGCGTCCGTACCGCAGTAGAGAAAAAAGAGCGGCCGGAGTGGACGGCAGCGACGGTCGATCTGATAACGCTGTATCTGCGGCGAACCGAGGCGCGGCGAGCCGAGGCGGACCGCGGCATCAGCCTGTCGCTGGCCGCAGTGCGTGAAGCCCTGAACCTGGCGCCGACCGTCTGTCTGAATATCGCCGATGAGCCGATCCCGCAACCTGCAGTGACCGTCTGCCGGGAGGACATTCTGGCAGCCGCGCTGACGCGGCGCGGCGAATCTATCGAGACGGATCTGACTGCGGAAGCGGCAGCTCTGGAGATCGATGCTCAGGTGGCACGCATACGCCGCGTTGTCAATACCTTCGCCGCTGGTGCTGATCTGTACGCCAAGCACGTGCCCCAGCCGATCTACGGCGAAGAGTTCCGGCCGGGCGGCATCCCCTTGGCGATGCCTCACGTCCTGGTCGGCCCGCGAGCGGGCCGTGTGGAGACGGCCCAAGAATTGAGCGCGCAGGCAGCAGCCGTGACCCAGAAGACACGCAACCTCATCATTCTGGAGGCCGAAGAAGCCTACTATCAGTGGGAAGAGTGGTCACGGAAGGTTATCGCTCTCGGAGAAGCTGAGAAGGTCGGCACCCGCCTGGGACGCCGGTTGCACGAAGAGTTTCGCGGTCCGCTCAAGGGTCTCGTTGAAACGCTGGTGCCGGAAAGTTTGCTGGCGGCCCAGGCACGGACGGACTACAACGAAGCCCTGTTCCGCCAAGCCATCGCCCTGGCTGCTCTGGAGCGCGTCACCGGCGGCGCTTTCTGTGCCGATCTCGCCAAATAGTAACATGGTAGCGTTGCCGGTTCCTTCTTTCAGAACTATAATCCGCGTCGTTGGACCAATCCCCGTTTTTTGGAGAGCAAGCTATGATGCGCACCTCCGGCCGCCGCGATTTTCTTAAGACCTCCGCAGGGGCCATGCTGGCCGCGGCCCTGCCGCTCCACGCCGATGACAAGGCCAAGAAACCGCTATTTCTCATCTCGCTAGCCCAATGGTCGCTGCACCGGGCCTTTTTCAGCAAGAAACTCGATCCGCTCGATTTCGCCGTCATTGCCAAGAAAGACTACGACATCGACGGTGTCGAGTACGTCAATCAGTTTTACAAAGGCAAGGCCAAAGACAAGGAATATGCCGCTCAGTTGAAAAAGCGGGCAGAAGACAACGGCGTCCAAAGCGTCCTCATCATGTGCGACGGCGAAGGCGCCCTGGGCGACCCCGATGAGAAGAAACGCCGGCAAGCTGTCGAGAACCATTACAAATGGGTTGAGCTGGCCAAGTACCTGGGCTGCCACTCCATTCGTGTCAACGCCCAGAGCAAAGGGACTTATCAGGAGCAGATGGACCGCGCCGCTGATGGCCTGCGCCGGCTGACCGAGTTTGGAGCCATGCACGAAATCAACATCATTGTCGAGAACCACGGTGGCCTGTCTTCCAACGGCGAATGGCTGGCCGGCGTCATGCGTAAGGTCGATCATCCACGCTGCGGCACGCTGCCGGATTTCGGCAATTTCGACAAATTCGATCGCTATAAGGGAGTTGAGCTGATGATGCCCTTTGCCAAGGGTGTCAGCGCCAAGTCTCACGACTTCGACGCTCAAGGCAACGAAACGCACACCGATTACCGGCGCATGATGAAGATTGTCCTTGCCGCTGGCTATCATGGCCGTGTCGGCATCGAATACGAGGGCAGCAAACTCAGCGAGCCGGAAGGCATCCGCGCCACCAAGCGCCTGCTCGAACGCATCCGCACCGAAATGAGCAGCTGAAAGAGAACCAGCGTAAACCGATGCACGGCCTATTTATCACGGCGACCGACACGGGCGCCGGCAAGACGTTCGTGACGGCCGGCCTCGCACGCCAGTGGCGGCGCCAGCGCCGGCCATTCCGCGTATGCAAGCCTGTGGCCACGGGCGCGGAGAAGGACTGGAGCGAAGACACACGCTGTCTCGCCGAGGCAGCCGGCGATCCGGATCTTCGTGCCATTACACCGTACACTTTCGCTGCTGCCGCCGCTCCCCCCGTGGCAGCGCGGCTCGCCGGGATCTCGTTGCGATTGGAAGATTTGGCCGCAGCCGTGCGGCGACGCACCGCCGATGGCAACGCCATTCTTGTCGAAGGGGTCGGCGGCTTGCTGTGTCCGTTGACGGAACATGAAACCGTGGCTGATCTCGCCACCGAACTGGCCCTGCCGCTGATCGTGGTGACGCGACGTTCACTCGGCACGCTCAATCACACATTGTTGACCGTGGAGGCGGCGCAGCGGCGCAATCTGCGCCTGACCGGCATCGTGGTAACCGCGACGACGCCGGTACAAGGCGTGGCCGAGGAAACGGTAATCGAGGAATTGCAAAGCCGGCTCGATGTCCCTCTGTTGGCCGTACTGCCATATCAAGCGAACGCGGATGGCGGCGAGATGGCAGCCCTGCAAACCGTGGACTGGTGGCAGCTCGCGCAATGAATGATGGCAAGAACGTTTTGTCATCATTTGGGATCTCCGTGAATTGTAATGGCCGCGTTGCTGAGCAAAGTCACTGGACCTGGCGTGCAGGATGCTGGCATGCGTGCGAAGTCCCGCCAACGTGGGGCCCTTCTCTTCTGTCTTCGCGATCACCTGGAGGCCGAGCGATGGTATATTAAAATCGGTAGGGAGATGGACGTCAGGTCCATCCAGTCATACGGGGAGCCATCATGCAGACCGTTCCATTTCCGTGCGGGCATTGCGGCAAGCTCATAGCCATCAACAGTCAGCACCTCGGCCAACAGGTACGCTGTCCATACTGCCAGCAAGTCGTGATTGCGCCGCTGTCTGCCGATGCTTCGATCGGCAGGACACCGGACCCATCTCCTCTTCCACCTGCACCCTCTTCGGATTTGACCGAGAGGGTTCTGCCCGCACCCGTATCCGCCAATGCAGCCGAGGACATTTTCTCGCCGGTAAACGCAGACGATGATCTGTTCGGTCGCAGTGAAGTGCCGCGCATTGAGATGCCGCCCGAATCGCTGCCGCCTGCGCTGGCCGGCGGCAACGCCGTCTCTCCACCGGAGCCTCCGTCGTCTCCGGCCTCGACGCTGCCGTGGGCTCAGGGGCCACCAGATGCAGCCCCACCTGCTCCCTTGGCCCCATTCGCTCAGAACGAGAGTACCGCTGTTCTGCATGAATCTGGTGCGCCACCTTGGCCGGCTGACCCTCTTCCCGCAATGTTGCCGTTGTCCTCCGCCGAAACGCCGCCGTCTCCCCCCTTGGCTCCTTCCGCTTTGGAAGAGGATAAAGGGAAGGATGCCAGCGCACGGACGCGGAGGCCAACACAAGCAAAAGCGCCCTGGTTCCTGCTGTTGGTGTTTTGTCCGCTCCTGCTCTACTCTATCTTTATCAGCCTTTTCGCTTTCTTACTCTACCGGAACCATCAACAACTCCAGGAGAAACTCCACGAGCGTTTCGACACAATGCCGGACGTAGGCGATGATCCGGGAGTTCGCAGAGGTAAAAAAGTCAGCCTTACGGATAGATACAAACCGGAGCTGGCTACTCTGCGGTTGCCGGAATCGCTCTGCACGACTCTGGGCAAGCCCCTTCGCATTGGCGATCTGCAAGTTACGCCCAATCGAGTCGAACGCAAGCGCGTCTTTATAATCGTGGAATCGGCGCGGCCCGAACCCTGTCCGCACGATTCCCTGGTGCTATACCTGAACCTGAAAAATCTCTCTCCGGATTATGCCTTTGCGCCTTTGGATAACTATTTCGATCGCTATTGGCGTCCGGGCCTCGACTTGATACCGCCCTTGACACTCCTGGAAGTCGGCAATAAATATCGCTGCTATGGTGGTCCAGCCCATTGGTATCCTCGCGGCGATCCGGCCAACCGGCGCGAATGGGTCCAGGGGCGCCGCGATCAGGGAGATTTCCTTCAGCCGGGCGAAGAGAAAGAGATGTTCGTTTGCACCGACGGCGACGATGCCGAAGCCGCCGCCGTGCTGTTCGGTGCCGAGTCGGGCGAAGGGTATCATGGTTCGTTTCTGTGGCGCGTCCGCGTTCGCCGCGGTCTGGTGCGCTTCGGGAACAAAGCCTATTCTGCTACGGCCGTCATTGGCGTCCGCTTTAACGATTCGGACATTCGCCAAACTGCACCGCAGTAGGCGAACAGTCGACCAACGCTGGACGTTCGCCTCCTGCATAGAGGGTTGATTTAAACAATTAAGATGGAGAGCGGGGTTGCCAAGCCATTCGGTGAAGACTATATTCAAACTTTAGGGATCGATGTAACGCTATCATTACTCGCTGGAGTTTGCAGGGAATCGCTGCTCAGTTACAGTATCGCCTTCTTTGTCCACCCCGCCACTCAACGCCGAGGGGGTGGCGCAGCACCTGTGGAACCGGCATCCCGCCGGTCGAAGCGCCAGTGCCGAGCGGCGTTGAACATCGATCGATGTTCCCTGGTTGTCCCATTCACGTAAGAGGAGTGAGAGCTGTCCGGAAACGGACGGCCGTGATGGTTCCATGAAACTTACACGTGCATCCAGTTACGCCCTCCACGCTGTTGTCCACATGGCCCAACAGAAAGCCAATACTCCGGTGGCGTCGCACGACATCGCCAACGAGCGCGGCATCCCCATGCGTTTCTTGCTCAAGGTGCTTAAGCCGCTCGTCACCCATCGTATCTTGTTATCGGTCAAGGGACCGCACGGAGGCTATCGTCTGGCCAAATCTCCGTCGGACATTACCATGCTTGATGTCATCGAAGCAGTAGATGGCACACTCCGCGGTTACGCCCCCGAACGCCCGACCGACAAAGACGATGAGTTTTCGCCGTCACAGATCAAGAAGTTCAACCAGATCTGGAACAGCCTTCATCCCAAGCTGGAGCAGGTTTGCGGTCAAACTGCCGAGCAGATGCGTAAAGCCCTGGAAAAAGTGAAGATTTCCGACCTGGTTAATCGTGGCAAGTAATTCAGTTTTCGGTCTTCGGTTTTCGGTTTTCGGTAGTCATCCGAAAACCGAAAACCGGAAATCGGAGTATGTCTATCCGCATAGCCAACCTGCGTCTCGGCATCGATGAGCCGGAAGCGATGCTGCCGGAGCATCTGGCCCGCATTCTTGGCCTCCGTCCCACAGTGCCCTTGATCTGGCGCATTCTTCGCAAAGCGCTTGATGCCCGCAACAAAGATGCTCTGCGCTTCGTCTATAACGTCGAAGTTACCCTCCCCGGCGATGAGGCCCGCATCGTTGCCCATGCTCGGCGCAATGTGCGCCCGCCAATGACGGTCGATCTCTACAGCGAGGAGCCATTTGTCCTGCCCGCGCCTGGTATACGCCCCTTGGAACATCGGCCTGTCGTTATCGGTTCGGGGCCGGGCGGCTTGGCGGCGGCTTATTTCTTGGCGGAGCAAGGCTATTGTCCACTGGTGCTGGAGCGTGGCCGGCCCGTGCGTCAGCGTATCCATGATGTTCGCGCCTTCGACGCGGGCGGTCCACTCGATCCTGAAAGCAATTATCTGTTCGGCGAGGGCGGGGCCGGTACCTTCAGCGATGGTAAACTAACCTATCGCAATTCCGGCCCGGACGTGCGCCGGGTGCTGCAACTATTCGCCGAATGCAAGGGCAAGCCGTCGATCCTTTATGATGCTCGGCCGCACCTGGGCAGCAATCGCCTGCCGGCTGTGGTTAAGGCGCTGCGTCGCCGTATCGAAAGTTTGGGCGGCGAGGTGCGTTTCTCCTGCCGCGTCGAAGACCTCGACCTCACCGATGGTCGCTTGCGCGGATTAGCTACCTCATCGGGGTATATTCCGGCGACGGTCGCTGTCTTGGCTATCGGCCACAGCGCCCGCGATACCTATCGCATGTTGCAAGCGCGCGGTGTGCCGATGGTGCCGAAGCCATTTCAGATGGGCGTGCGCATCGAGCATCCGCAAGAGATCGTCAACCGCATTCAGTATGGCTTGGTGCCCTTGGAGCAACGATTGGGAGCGGCGAGCTACACGCTCATCGCCAATGGACCGCACGATCTGTTCACTTTCTGCATGTGTGCCGGCGGCTACATCATGCCGAGTGTGTCGGAACCGGGCGCCTTCTGCACCAATGGTATGAGCTTGTCGAAGCATGATTCGCCGTTTGCCAACAGCGGCCTGGTCGTGACGGTGCCGCCAGAACATTTTGGCAGCCGCGATGTCCTGGCCGGTGTGCATTTGCAGCAAATTTATGAACAACGCGCTTTCGAGATAGGGCGCCGTGATTATCTCTGCCCGATCCAGCGCGTCCGCGATTTTCTGGACGACCGGGATACAACCGATATTCCAGACAATAGCTATCTGCGAGGTGCCGTACCAGGACGCATCGCCGAATTGGTGCCGCCCTTGATCGTGGAGGCGCTGCAGTACGGCTTGCCAGTCATGGATCATAAATGGCGCGGCCGCTTCGTACCGGAGGCAACGCTGGTCGGTCCCGAGGCGCGTGGCAGCGCCCCCGTACGCATTCTTCGTGATAAAACCGCACGCGAAACGCCTGGCATCGAAGGACTGTATCCCGTCGGCGAGGGCGCCGGTTACGCCGGCGGCATCGTCAGCGCCGCCGTCGATGGCCTCCGCTCAGCCAAAGCGATTATCGCCAAGTACGCTCCCCTGGCGGCATCCGGTTCTCACTCCACGTCCCAGATGACGATGGAATGATCGTGTCCGCCGGCGGCCGCTGTCATGCCGTCGGGCGCCAG
>JAJPHU010000280.1 GCA_021325115.1 Planctomycetota bacterium
CGATCCAGGGGATGTTAAAACATGCCGACCTGATCGTGACGGCTCGATCAGATGGGTTGCTGGTCGGTGTGTCGCGGGCCATCAGCGACTTTCACTATTGCACCTATCTGTCCGACTTGGCCGTGGACGAGGCGTTTCAGCGTCGGGGCATTGGCCACGAGTTGATCCGCCGCACGCATGAAGAAGCCGGATTGAACACGAGCCTCATTCTGATCGCGGCTCCGAAGGCACAAACGTACTATCCGCACATTGGCATGACGAAGCATGAATCGTGCTGGATCATTCGCGGGCAGCGGCGCTGAAAGATAAAAGCGCGTCATGTCATCGATTGTTTAGCCGCGAGCCTCGGGCGAGCGCGGAGACCGCAGCGAGCGGCATCTCCGCGCTCGCCCGAGGCTCGCGGCTAAACAATCGCTTTGTCAGGGCCTCCCGGCGGGCGGGGCCACTGGCACGGCGCTCGGTCCCGCCGGCACCGGCGTCGGCGGCTCTAACACAAACAGCAAGGTCCCCGGTTTGACCAGCCGCAAATGCAACGGATCCACCTTGTCAGCTCCGAAGGCAAATAGCGCCAACGTCTCCCCTTTCAGTAGCTTCGGCACTGTTTTGACATCCACGGGTTTGCCCAGGTGATCGTACACCTTGACCTGGTCCAGCGTGTAATGGACCTCGATCTGGTGCCGGATCGCTTCGTAGGAGGTCACCGGGGTGGCCGTCGTGCGGGTGTGTCCATTATCATCCGAAGTCATGATCGTCATGTAGTGCGTCCTAGGTTCGTAGGCGGTGCCGGTGTACCAAACAAGGAGCCGCCCGTCTTCGCGCAGCAAGACGAGGGCCTGGACCGGGGCGGGGCCCGCTGGCAACCGTCCGTGCGGTCTTCGCTGGCTGTCCGATCGTTGTGTTCCTGGCTCGGTCGCATGCAGAGTTTCCCCGCTCGTAGGCTGAACCCGGCCAGCCAGGTCTTTCCGAGCCTGTGCCAGCCATGCCTTTTCGAGTTCGCCAACGGAGTGATAACCGTAGTATTTCTCGACAGACTTGTCCCAGCCGCCGTTGCCGTCGCGCGCCACGAAGGCCAGGAACGTCTCTCGATCCTTCAAGCCAAGCAGAAATCGCGTGAGGGAATAGCCCTCCCCATACAGGGCCATGACATCGGGCGGGAAGTCGTACATCGCTAACAACCGCCGCAAGGGGATGCGACGGTGGCTGTTCAAGATCGGGGACAGGGCGGCCCGAGTTCGTGCCTGCGACGGGCTACTTTCCGCGAGTAGCGCCGCGCCCTCATCGGCCCAGCGTGCACAGGTATGGCCGATCCCGGTGAACCGATCGGCCAACACGGTGTGGGTGATCTCATGGGGAAGCGCATCGGCAAGAATGGTTTCCAGCTTCCCTTGAAGTCGCATCTGGCATTCGGTCACTCGACCGTTCTCGAACACAAACGAAGTCGCCCCACCGCAGCCCGTGCTGCCGGGCAGCACCTCGATCAAACAGGGCTTTGGCCAGGTGGGCAGCTGTCTTCCCAGCCATAAGTAGGCGAGTCGCGCCCGGTGCTGCTCGGCCGCCTGACCCACGCGCCGGGCAATCGCCAACGTTGGGGCCGTGACCTCGAAGTTGGCGGTGCCGTAAACTGTCGAGCCAGTTACGGCGGGCGGCACCGTGGTGTTGACAAAGCCCGGCGGGTTCATCGGCGCGGGTGCCGGCGGCACGGCCGTCACTACGGGGGCGGGTGGTGGAGACGTCGAGATCGGCACTGGCGTAGGCGTCGCGGCTGGCCGATCCGGCTCATCCGCGCCAGCCCGATGACTAATGACGCCGGCCCCTGTGCCCAGCATGCCAACCGCCAGGAGAACGATCGCGCCCCATCTGAGTTTGTTTGCCATCATGGCTCGGAGAACTCCTTGTGCGAGAGTCACAGCGGACGCCGAGACGGCGCCGGCTGCATGAATTTGCCCGGCCCCGAACAGGGCCGCAGCATGAGCGGTGGAACAGTGCAAGGCCGTGGGCACCGCGGAGACGGTCAAGGTTAAGGACAAGGTCAGGCCGCGCCGAGAAAGCCGTTGCCGAAGCCGCTGCCGTGCCCGCGCCAACAGGGTAGCCACTGTACCGCGGGAGCAACCCAGCAGGCGAGCGACTTCGGCGTTGGTCTTACCCTGCAAATAGGACAGCACGAACGGCTTCCGGTAGCGTTCCGGCAGACGATGGATCTCGGCGTCTAGGACGGGACGCAGATCACGCCATTCCACCTCTTCCGTGGAGTCGGCCGTGGCCACGTCCACGCGCTGGCAGCGTTCATGCGCTGACTGCCGTGCTGCTTGCGAGCGAGCTTTGAGAGCCGTCCGATAAGCGACGCCGTACAGCCAGGGTCCCAGCGAGTCCGGCCGCTCCAGCGTGGCCGCCTTGCGCGCCAGGATGAGGAAGACCGCCTGAAAGGCATCCTGGGCGGCATGCCAATCACGTAACACTCGTCGGCAAACGCCTTGCACCAGCGGCCCGTGACGCCGGACCAGCATCTCAAAGGCGGCCTCGTCCCGGCTGGCGCGGAAGCGGTCGAGCAGTTGTGCGTCGGTCAGGACCGGCTCGGCAAGCCGATGCAGATAGCGAAGAACAGGAGTGAACTGCCCACTGGCCATTCCAGCCCTCCTTGGCCCATGCGTGCCTCTACCGATTACTGCCCGCTGGCGAGGCGCTGCTGTCACCTTTTTTCAGCATCCCCGATGCGTTCGAGCACGAAGCGCGAGCAAGTGCGGCAGAAGAGCACTTGCTCGCGCTGCGTGCTCGAACGCTACCCTCAGCCGGCGTTCGCGAGGCGTTCCAACAGCCCTTCGAGCAAGTCCGCCAACCGCCCACCAACCGCGGCCGCCGTGGTTAAAACTTCCCCATGATGGATGGACGCTTCGCATAACCCGGCCGCCCGGTTGGTAATACAGGAAACGGCCACACACTCCAGGCCGCACTCCATGGCCGCCTCGGCTTCCCGGGTCGTGGACATCCCTACGGCATCTGCGCCGCACGAGCGCAGCGCCCGAATCTCCGCCGGCGTTTCGTAGTTGGGTCCGGTCATGGCTGCATAGGTTCCCTGGTGCAACTGGATGCCGCGCTTTTGGGCGGTTTCGTGCAGCAGACCCAGCAAACGTGGGCTATAAAGTCCGCCTGGTTCGCCATCCGCACTCGAGGCCGCCGGCTGCCGCAAGATATCCGACCGTGTCCAATCCAGGTGAGCGCGGACAGCCATCAGGGATCCCGGCCGCAGATTACTGTGGATGCCCCCCGCCGCATTGGTGAGGATCAGGTGACGCGCGCCCAGATGAGCGGCTGTATGCACAGAGACTGTCACATGCCTCCAGGGATGGCCTTCGTAATAGTGCAATCGCCC
>JAJPHU010000088.1 GCA_021325115.1 Planctomycetota bacterium
GTGACAACTCCGATGACATTCACGCGGCAACGGCGTTCAACGACGGTTCGCGGCATGAGGGTGTTGTAAGGAGATGCTCATGCAAGTGGGTCGTATTGTCGGTTATGCAGTTGCGACAGTGAAGCACCCTAGCTACCAGGGCTGGCGCTTACTGCTCGTGCAGATGCTCGGCACGGATGACAAACCCGATGGTGAGCCGATTCTGGCGCTGGATCGTCTTGGTGCGGGAGTCGGAGATCGTGTTATCGTGTGCAATGATGGAGCGGAGGCGCGGGCGCTGGTCGGGGCGAAGAATTCGCCGGCGCGGTGGTTCGTGATGGGTTTGGCAGATCGATGAACGGCAACGGGCAAACTGGATCGGGATGGGGCTATGCCGTGGAAGGCCGGCCCTCGACAATGTTGCAAATAGCCCTGCGCGCCGTTAACCGCAATGGACATTCGCCCCAATTATTGCCGGAGTGCAACGGTGAAAGTTGCGATTGGGTTCGGCGCGTGGCAGAATGTTTACAAAACGGACAATGCCAGAGAGCGATATTGTTTTGCCACGATGCCTGCCTGGCCTGCTGTATTGCCAACAAGGTACCGGGAGTGCGGGCTGCGGCAGTATGGACCGTGGCCCAAGCAGAGCGAGCGCTGGAACAATTGGGTGCGAACTTGCTGGTAGTCGAGATGGCAGATCGCACATTCTTTGAGTGTAAGGAAATGTTGCGCTTGTGTTGTGAGGAGGCCAATTGTCCGCCGCACGTTGCCTGCATCTTAAAGGAGTTGGATGGCCATGCGCATCGCTGAGATTATTGGCAATATCACCCTATCGCACGTGCACCCAAGCATGGTAGGAGCGCGTTGGCTCATTGGCGTGCCTTATAGTCTGGCTGCCTTACGTGATAATGGTGTTCCCGATGGCGAAGATGTGGTGATTTATGACAACCTCGGCGCCGGCGTTGGCGCTCGCATCGGCTTCAGCGAAGGCAGTGAAGCGGCGGCGCCTTTTTACCCAGAAAAAAAGCCCGTGGACGCCTATTGTGCGTGCATCTTGGATACAGTTGCAGTCAATGATGGAGAATGAACCGTGAATGAATATAAGTTGAAAGAACAGATCTGTGAGATTGGCCGCCGTATCTACGCCAAAGGATTCGCAGCAGCCAATGACGGCAATATTACGGTGCGTCTCAATGAACGCGAATTCCTCTGTACACCGACGATGGTGTCCAAGGGTTTTCTTAAGCCAGAAGACATCTGCAAAGTAGACATTGAAGGCAAGCAGTTAGCCGGCACGCGGAAGCGCACCAGCGAGGTGCTATTGCACCTGGCAATTTACAAACAGCGTCCCGATGTGATGGCGTGTGTGCATTGCCATCCGCCGCACGCCACCGCTTTCGCTGTCGCTCATGAGCCGATTCCCAAATGCGTTCTGCCCGAAGTCGAGGTGTTCCTCGGCGAAGTGCCGATTGCCGTCTACGAGACGCCCGGCGGCCAGAAATTCGCCGATACTGTTGTGCCCTTTGCCAAGGATTGCAATACGATTCTCCTGGCCAATCACGGCACCCTCACATTTGGGCCAGATCTGGAGAAAGCGTATTGGAATACGGAGATCATCGACGCTTATTGTCGAATTCTCATTCTCGCCAAGCAACTGGGGCGTGTCAATTACTTCGATGAACAAAAGACACGCGAGCTGTTGGAATTGAAAAAACGGCTGGGTTATGACGACGTGCGCTTCCGCGATGAGAGCTGTCCAATCTGCGGCGACAGCAGCTTTGATGAATCCTACACGGATTTCGTGCCCCAGCCGCATGCTTTCCGCCGCGATTCCTGCTCGATCGCGCCTTCGCTTAACGGTCAAGCGGGCAGTGGGGGGGACATGGAAGAGTTGGTACGGACTATCACGGACCAGGTCATGGCTGCGCTGGGCAGCGCGTGCGTCTGAAAGACCCGCACCAGCGAGGGTGCAACGAGGCGGACGATGTTTAGCTTTCGCCGAGACAAGACAGGTTTTTTTGTCACGATCATCTTGCTGACGATCGTGACCGGCACGGTGATCAGCACGTTGGTCCTCCTTATGATGGGGATCGCGCAGGGCAACTGGAAAGAACACCTGCTGAGTGTCAAATGGATCCTCGGTTCCGCGTGGGTGGCATGCATCATCACGGTGCTGATCCGGCTGAAGATTTACAAATGGCAACACGATCAGGCCCTGAAGCGTCAGAAGGCTGAAAGGGAGTCAACAGCCGACAAGCGAACGCCCGATACGTCGGGCTCGCCGGAGTAAATTTTGGACAAACCGAATCAGAAAGAAGGTGGTTCATCATGGCCAGCAAGAGTCTTGAAGAGCGCGTGGCCGTTCTGGAAACAGAAGTTGCATAGCTGATGAAGGAGCGGATGATCGATCAAGGGGCCAGGAAGGCTGGTTGGGAGTTGTTATCGCGCAACCATAGGGATTGTGGACAGATTACAGATTTGAGATTGGAAGTCTGGACGACATAACCTTTCGATCTCTTTCGATGGGATGATCGGAACCAACAATCGGCGAGTGATACCATGAAAGTCAGCATTATCGGTGGCGGCGGGTTGGTCGGCAGCATGGCCGCTTATGCTTTGCAGTGCGGCGGCATTGTCAATCATCTGTGCCTCATCGATGCCAACGCTGATGCAGCCAAAGGCCATGCCCTGGAGTTGCTGCACGGCGCGGCCCTGGCCAGCGATCAGCGCCTCAGCGCCGGCACGATGGAAGACGTGGCGACGAGTCACATCATTGTCATTACGGCCGGCCTACGCCGCAAGCCGGACGAGAGCCGGCTCGACCTCATCAACCGCAACGTTGATCTGTTCTTGTCGTTGCTCGATCAGGTCAAAAACGCCGGGCTTAAAGACCATGCCTATCTCGTCGTTGTCAGCAATCCGGTAGACGTGTTGACATACCTGGCCGTGCAGCGTTCGGGTTTGCCGTGGCAGCGTGTCCTTGGTCTGGGCACGCAGCTGGACACGGCGCGGTTTCGCGGCTATCTCGCCAAGCGTTTGGAAGTGCCAGCGTCGCAGGTGCAGGCAATAATTCTCGGCGAGCACGGCGATAGCATGGTACCGATCTGGTCAAGCGCCACGGTGGCCGGATTGCCGCTGGAGCAATGGCCAACATTCACGCCAGCCGTGCAGCGCGAAGTATTTGAAGACACGAAAACGGCAGGAGCGCAACTCATCAAGCTCAAAGGTGGTTCGGGTTTTGCTGTCGGATTAGCGATCCGTGAAGTCGTTGAGTCTCTGGCCCGCGACAGCCGCCGTGTGCTGCCGGTCAGCAGTTTGCAACAAGGGTTGTACGGCATCCGCGACGTGTGCCTGTCGGTGCCCACGGTAGTCGGCTGCGGTGGTGTGCGCCAGCAAATTGAGCTGCCGCTGACGCCAAAGGAACGGCTGGCGATGCAGCAGTCGGCCCGGGTACTGCGCGAGACCATCGATCAGGTCGAGGCACGCGTGGGCAAAGTACGAGTAAGCCATGCTACAGCGGCAACTCCGAAGGGCAACGCTGTTCCGCAGGGAAATGGCCGAGCGATCCCGCGAACAGCCTGGCAAAAAAAATGAACTGCCAAGACGTCGAGGATGCCAAGAAAAAGCGGAGAGGCCCCAACCTAATTTCTTCGCCTTTTCTCCTCTTGGCGTTCTCGACATCTTGGCGGTTAATCTGGAAAAACCGTCATGATTCAGAAATCTCTTGATCTCAAGCTGGCCCGCATTCACGCTGATCCGTACGGCTCGAAGGAGTTCATCCTCGCCGACGCCAAGGACGCCGACATGGCGCTGGCCATCGGTGCTCCGGGGCGCTCGCCGGAAGCGCACAGCGGCGAATTACGCTATCGCAGCCTGGCCGAGTTCCGCGACATCATCACGCAGATTGTCGAGGCCAAGCTGGTGGATATCATGCTCATGTCTGCCAGCACCAGTGAAGTGCTGACCATCCACAAACGGTTGTTCGATAACAGCCCCGTCACGCCCGCGGTGCGCGCCAACGATACCACCGACATTCACATCATTCGCGGTAGCAAATATCCGTCATCGCCGTCGCTGCCTTTCCGCACAGCCACCCTCGATCACATCCAGTGCGGACACATCGATTGCAAACCGGAAGAACGCCATCTTGGCGCCAATCTCGGCCTGTACAGCATCACGTTCAACAACGACGCCGTGCTAGACCGCGCCGCTCTGGAGGAATACAAGCAATTTCGCCTGGAAGCCGAACGTAAGGGATTCCGTCATTTTCTCGAAGTGTTCGATCCCAACCAACCGGAGGCGGTGGAGGCCAGCCAGCTGCCCGGCTTCATCAACGATGCCATCGTCCGTACGCTTGGCGGCGTCACCAGCAAGGGCCGGCCGCTCTTCCTGAAGATGGTTTATCACGGCCCCAAAGCGATGGAGGAGCTGGTCCACTACGATCCGCACCTGATCGTCGGTATCCTCGGCGGCTCGGCCGGCACTACCTACGATGCCTTCAAGCTCTTGAGCGAAGCCAAGAAATACGGCGCCCGCGTTGCTCTCTTTGGCCGCAAAATCAATAATGCGGAAAATCAGCTCGCTTTTATCCATTTTCTGCGCCTCATCGCCGATGGCGAAATCTGTGCAGAAGACGCAGTGAAGGCGTACCACGGTGTCTTGCAGCGTCTCGGTATCAAGCCGTATCGTTCGTTGAACGATGACATGCAGCTACAAACCAATGTCATGAGCTATGGCGGGAATGGCGTCGTTATCAGTGTGCCGCCTAGCACCGGTGAAGCGAAAAAGAACAAAGAACCAGTCGCCACTTGTGCCTGTAAAAACACAGCCCATACAGCCTGCGGCTGCCAAAACAAACAAACGAACAAGCCGGAGGCTAACGGCACGGTCGATTTCACCAAGATGACAGCAGCGCAGAAGATCGCCTACCACAAGGCGCGCTGGAACCGCATTCTCGGATAAAACATTCATGAATCTTCTCGATGAAATCTCGACACCGCATTTGCTCCTTCGTCGTCTGACGGCGGATGACCTCGACGACCTGACACGCATGCACCTCGACCCGCGCGTCATGGCCACACTCGGCGGCATCCGTTCACTGGACGAGACGCGCACCTGGCTCGCTCAAAAGCTGGAACATTGGCGACAATATGGATTTGGTTTGTGGCTTGCGCGCGAGCGAGAGACGGAGCAGTTCGCCGGACGTGGAGGATTGCAGCACGTCGCCATCGACGGCCGCGACGAGATCGAAGTGGGCTACAGTTTTCTCCCGGATTTCTGGGGATGCGGCCTGGCAACGGAGCTGGCCCGCGCCAGCATCCGCATCGCCTTCACTGTGTTGAATTTGCCAGAGATCGTCTGTTTCACGCTAACGACCAATCGCGCCTCACAGCGCGTCATGCAGAAAGCCGGTTTCCGGTACGAGCGTGATTTTCTCTACCAGAACCTGCCGCACGTTCTCTATCGTCTTCGCCGTACCGACGTTGCCGCCGCCGATTAGATTGAGCGTGCCTCTTCGCCAGCAACGATGGTGTTACCTTTGGCACCCCCACACGCTCGGCCGAACAAAAAAGCATCAAGCGACAATTTCCCTGGTCCCTGCAAGAGGAACAGAATTGCCGCGGCCAAATAAACGGCGGCCAACTCGTAGGACGGCTGCCCCGGCGCGGTAGCGACGAAAGCATGCCCCATGCGCAGATGTACCATGCCGAGGGCCGTGGCCATCGTGCAAGCAATGCCCAGCGCCGCCAACAGCGTCAACAGTCCCAAAATCAGGGCCGCACCACCGCCGAACTCCGCTATTGCCGCCGCTGCCTGCAACGCTGGCGGTACCTCGGAACCGCCCCGCGTCTCCATCCAGTGCAGCGGATTTTGGATCTTCGGCCAACCATGGAACATAAATGCTGCGCCCATCACTACGCGCAGCAGCAAAAGGCCGATCGAGCCTCGGCAACTGACTGCGCCCGGATATAACACTGCTCGCATCGCTTTCTCCTTAGATCGCAAGGGATCTCTGGCCATCAACCATCAATATACACATTGCGCCACGTATCCGGTCAATAGAATCACGAACCGAGGAGTGCAGACAGCAAAAACGGGAGGGGCGCGAAGTAAACTTCGCGCCCCTCCCGTCAAAAGCGAGAGCGTGCTCCGTCAGCGGAGCCTGTCTCAGGTCGTTTTCATCAGCTGGCAACATCAGATGCGGTGGAACAATTTGCCCACGTCAGAACCCAAGCTGCCGAGTGTGCTGCCCAGAGTGGAGGTCGTGCTTCCTATCAGGCCGCCGATCTGGTTCAGCTCTGCCGAAAGCAGAGTGAACAGCTCATCGATCAGCCCTGTCGAGATGCCAGAAGCACCGTTGACCACGCCTGACAGCAAGCCGGCGACATTCAGAGTGCCCAGCAGTGAGTCCACCTGCGAGATGGTGGTGCCGATGGTGCTACTGAGAATGCTCGTCAATTGGCTCAGAAGCGGCGTGGTCAGGCTGGGCACCAAACCCGATAAGTCGCTGAGCGTGCCCGCCAAGGTGTTAAGGCTGCTGGACACGTTCATCAGGGCGTTGCTGACCAGCATGGAGGTGCTGCTCAGCGTGGGACCGAGAATACTGGGCAGTTGGCCAGCGAGCGTGTTAAGGCTGCTGCTGATACTGGACAGACTGCTCGAGACGTCGCCCAGCGCCGAACTCAAGAACGTCTGGGCGTCGCTGAGCGACAACGTGGCGGCCTGCGGCAACACACTGACGAGGGTAGTGAGACTGCTGTTCACGGCGCCTACGCTGGTATCCACGTCCATCAGAATGTCGTTGAGCAAAGTCCCAGCTGCGCTGGCCGAGCTAGCCGTCACCCCACTCAAGGCACTGGTCAATCCCGCCAAGTTGTTGGACACGTTGCTCAGGCTGCCAGCAATGTCCTTTTCCACAGCCTGAAGCAGCGACAGCGTGGTGACCGTCGTGCCACTGGTCAGACCGCTAAGGTTGCTGGCCAGGGAGGAACTGGTGCTGGAGACGTTGGAGAGCAGTGTGCTCAGGGCGCTGGTGACACCGCTCAACGTGCTGCTGGTCAAGCTGGGCGCCACACTGCTGATAGCATTAAGCGTGCCAGTCACGGAATTAAGACTGTTGGCGATGTCCTTGATCGAACTGGCCAAGGTGCTGATCGCCTGCTTCGAGGTACTGCTGGCAAAACCTGGCAGCAGATTGGCGATGCCATTGAGCTGGCCGACCGTCGTATTCACCTGCCCCGTAATGGTGGACAGGAGGCCCGGCAGACTGCTCGTCGTAGCACTACCCAGCGAGCTAACATCGTTGGTGAGATTGCTCGCTAAGGTATTGAGGTCAGTGACGGCCTCATTGATTAGCGAGGACACCGTGGCATTGATGCTCACCGAGCCGCTAGCGCTGGCGTGGAGGCCCGCAAACAACCCGATGTTAGCCAGATTGTGTAGCTGCGTCGCAAACACGGCAACGGGGCTTGCTTGAGGCGGCAGCGTCGGTACGCCGGAAAAGGGGGACAAGACCGTACGATCTTCCAGCACTTCCAATTGCAAAGGCTTCCGCTGCGGCGCTGCCTTGGCAGGCCGGCGTCCCGAAGCATTGCCCTTGTGCCGCGAGCGGAATAGTTGACCAATCTTCATGCAAGAACCTCCTCTTCTGAGACGAACAGATTGCCCCACAGGACGGACCGCCCCCGTGGCATCCTCCGGCATGGGGCTGGAACGATGCTTCCCGTCATCGACGGGTCAAATAAGCGATGGATGCAAGACCGGAGCGAACCGGTTGCAAGATAAGGGCGAACGAATTGGCATCGACGGGGATGCTCGGGAGGCAGGCCGGGCGGTTCGGAAAGCATTCCGGAGTTCAACCCGATCCGCTGGCAAAACGGATAGTCGGCCCGAAGCTCCAAGCCTCGTTGCTCCAGCGAGCGGGAGGTGAGTGAACAAGGGCCTCCATTCCTCCCGCGATCATCGGTAGGAAGGAGCTTCGCATATCAAGTGCCGAGTTTGCAGGAGCAAGAAATGAAGAAGTCGTTTCATTTTTATTTATTTATTGACGGTGCATTCGTAACTTCTTCTCTACGAAGTGGTTAAGGTCGAAGATTATTCGCGAAAATGATTCACGGAGATGCGGCGGGGATCGGTTGGCCGGTCCCTGAAGCTGGGGTTTGCAACTATCAAATGAGAAGCATACGCCTGCCCAAGCGGAAAACGTCTTCCCAGATGCCGTCCGCTTGTCCTGCAGTATTGGCCCCACGTGAAGATCCTCCAACAACTCCTGTTTTTCCGTTTACAGAGTTCGGCGAATCTGCCGAGTGAAGGGCAAGCGGCTCAAACTGGATAAAGATATGCGGACTTTCCAGCCGAAATAAACTTTGGCGAATCACAGTGATGGGAAAAGATGGAGCAACGGTGCGTTCCAGCGGGGTGCCGGACTATCCTCTTCCCACGGACAAGGAGCAATCGACCATGACGCGTAGTGGTAAAGTGTTGAGTGTGATGCTTGTACTGTTTTTAGGATTATTGGGCTGTGCCCGCGGGCCGTTAAGCCCTTCAGCCCAGGCGGAGCGTATCCGCTCTCTGGAAACCAAGTGCGCCAAACTGGAGGACGATTATCGTTCAGTCGCTGCTGCTCGCGATCAGGCGCGGAAACAGCTGGCTGCGCTGGAAGCCGAGAAGGCGCGGCTGCAAAAAGAATTGGCCGACAAGGAAGTCATTGTCAAAGAGCGCGACGCCCTGCGGCAGCAGATTGCGGCGCGCACCAACGAGCGCGATCATCTGAAACTGCGCTGCGATCGCTTGAAGAAAGGATTGCAGGAGCTGCTGGGACAGGACGATGCCCTGCTGCCGGCGCCCGCCGCGCCAACCGCGGCCAGCAACAACACCTCGGTGTCGCCGACGCAATCATAATATCCCTCATCTGAACCGCGACTGTTAGGGAGCGGATATTCTTTCAACCACTCCCTAACGGTCGCGGCTCGGATTAATCACAGCGATCGATGACGGCCTTGCGTTTCAACTCTTTGACGATACTCTCTCTCTCGCGCAGGATCACAAGGTTACGAAGCTTATCGCGGATCTCTTTCTGCACTTTGGCATCAAAAGGGATGGGGCCGGCGTACTGGCGTTTGACAAGATGGACGACATGGAAGCCGTGCGGGCACTCGACAATTTCCGTGTCGCCCTCGCGCATGCGGAACAGAACTGGCTCGGCCTCTGGAGGAAAAATTTCGCCGTGCTTATGGCCATGACCCGCGCCCTTGCGGAACCGGCCGCTCTCGCCATTGTCGAACTCGGCGGACAGCTTGACAAAGTCCTCCCCCTGACGCACGCGCTCGGTCAGTGTTTCAGCAAACTGTCGTGCTGCGGCGCGGGAGGCATGCCGCCCCGCATCGAGGAAAATGTCTTGCCAGTCCACGCTATCGGGTTGCGTGAATTCATCGCTATGGCTGTTATAGTATTCAGCGATTTCGGTATGACCGATGCGGTTGAGGTGTGGTTCGAGCCGGGCATGGAGGTACCCCTGAGCCATCCAGTTGCGCTCCCACCAGCGGCGAAACATTTCCAGGGACATGCCCCTCTGCCGCAGGTAAGAGGCAAGCTCCGTGCGATTGGCGAGGTGCTTTTCTTTCAGCATCGGCCGCAGTACGTTTTTGTCGAACTCTTTATCGGCTGTTTCTTGAATCTGTTTGAGCATGGCCTCTCCCTGCTTTCCGCCGCGCTTTAGCATGGCATTGGCGTGTTGTAACAGAAGCTCACGCTCGATGAGATCCTCCACTGCCTGTTTGATGACGGTTTCTCGTTCCTCCTGGGTACGGGCGGAAAGCAAGCGTTGAAGGAGCGCATGGGACATGTGGCAGGCCAGGAGGGCTTCTTCTTCAAGAATCAGATCGCCGTTAACGACAGCGCGGATTTTGGCGGCCGCACTGGCATGGGCTGCCTCGGCAGGCTGATCCACCGGCAGGGTAAGGAGACGACAGACAGCCTCCCTGTCGTTCCCACGCTCTGGAAAGGGACTGGCGTCCGGCTTCTGCGCGCGTACGGCGTCTGAGGCGGCCGCAGACGGCGGCGCCGGTATGGGTGGCCCGTCCGCCAAAGTAGACGCCTTGCTGAGACATCCGCAGGCCGTCAGGACCAGCACTGCCCAGGTCGCCGCCAGCCAACCACGCCGGCTCATGGCCTGAATCTCCCAATGAGCCGCAAGTGTAAGCGGCGGCTCCCTAGACGCGCTTACACTTGCGGCTCGTATTGAAAGGGACCGTATCGCCCGTGGCAGCGGAATATAGCGAGGGCGCTGGGCCATGCAAGATCAATCGGCAACGGGATAATACACGCTTGGCGGTGCAACACAGCTGAGATGATCCAGCTCGGCAACAGCGGCGCGGAAGTCGCCGGTCAGAGCCGTGTGTGTCATGATAACCAGAGGGACTCGGCCGCCTTCGTGGTTCTCCGGGGCTTCGTGCTGAATCACTGAGGCGATGCTGATCTGATGCTGGGCCAGCACGCGCGACACATCGGCCAAGACGCCGGGCCGGTCTTCGACGAACAAACGCAGATAGAAGCGGCTGCGCACCGTGGAGGAAGGCTGTAATTGAATGCCGTTGCACCGGCCGGACCAGAGTTTCAGGGTCGCAAATGTCCGTTGTGCCCGGCCGACTGCCAAGTCGATGAGGTCGGCGACGACAGCGCTGGCGGTTGGCATCTGCCCCGCCCCCTGCCCGGCGAACAGTACATCGCCGACCGCGTCGCCGACGACATGAATGGCATTATAGGCGCCGCGTATCATTGCCAAGGGGGCCAGCTGCCGCAGCAACACCGGCGAGACATGCAGGGCCAGCTTGGCGCCGCTCAGCCAGGTCTCGGCCAACAGCTTGATCGTGTAGCCCAATTCACGGGCAAAACGGATATCAAGAGAGTCTATATCAGCTATGCCCCGGCGATCGATGTTCTCGACCGGCACGGATAGGCCGAAGGCAATCTGCACAAGAATGGCCAGCTTGTGCGCGGCATCGGTACCATTGACATCAAGAGTCGGATCGGCTTCGGCGTAGCCGAACCGCTGCGCCTCGGCGAGGGCATCAGCATAGCTTTGGCCGTTCTCAGTCATACGAGTGAGGATGAAATTGCAGGTGCCGTTGAGAATGCCTTGCAGCGATTGGATCTGATTGGCGGCCAGACACTGAGCGAGGGCAGCAATAATCGGCACACCGCCGGCCACACTGGCCTCGAAAGCGACGGTTCGGCCATATTTGCGGGCGGCATCGAACACCTCGGCGCCGTGCTGAGCCAGCAGCGCCTTGTTCGCCGTCACCACATCTTTGCCGGCCGCCAAGAGCGCCAACACAGCTTGCTTGGCCCAATCCACGCCGCCGACCAACTCCACACCAATGCGGATGTTCGGATCGCCCAGCACGGACTGCAAATCCGTCGTCACCATGTCGCGCGGCAGCTCGACCGGCCGCGGTTTGGCCGGATCACGGACAACGACACGGCGGAGCAAGAGCGGCCGGCCAGCGCGAATAGCCAGACGTTCGCCTTGTTCTTGCAGCAGGCGAGCCACGCCGCCGCCCACCGTCCCACAGCCAATCAGGGCGATACCAAGAGCTTCACTCACCTGTACATATCTCTCTTACAAAACCGTGGATACCTGGATTATGGGCGCACAATGCGCATGCCCCCTCTCCCCTAGCCAAAATGGGGATGAAACAACGCTACGAATACGCTGACATTTTATCATCTTTAAGACGACGCGGCGTACCCTATACGGATATAATGAAGGCGATTACACAATCCTATCACTGCCAGCAGATACGCTGGCCGCATGCCCTACGGTTTCGTCCGGTAGCTCTAATCTTATCGCTCTCCGTCCTCGAAGAGGACACGGTGCCAAGGTAACAGGCAGCCGATATTCTCACCTTGTAACAGTGTTCTCTTCGCTGGGAGCGAATATGCGGCTGCGGGTGGGAGTGATTGGTTTGGGGCGGTGTTGGCGGCGTTATCGGCCGTTGCTGGGACGGCTGCACCAGCATGTGGAAGTGCGGGCCGTGTGCGATCAGATCCTGCGCCGCGCGGAGATTGAAGCGCAGCAATTCGATTGCGCTGCGACTGCTGGTCCTGCCGAACTGCTCGAACGTTCTGATGTCGAAGCGGTGCTGTTGCTCGATGCTCAGTGGTACGGTCTGTGGCCGCTGGAACATGCTTGCCGCCTGAACAAGCCTGTCCTCTGCGCCTTGTCGCCGGCCAGTGACGAAGCGCACGCCGATGCCCTGCACGAACGGATCCAGACCTGCGGCCTGCCGGTGCTGATGGCCTTGCCGCCGTTGTTGGCGCCAGCGACGCGGCAGCTGCGCGAGCTGTTGACACATCGGCTGGGACAGGCCCGTTTGGTGCGTGCCGATTGGAGTAAGCTGCCGAGCTTCCCAGAAGATCTTCTCAGCGATGCGGCTGTGCTGCCGTTGTTGGCTGCTTGTGCCTGGCTACTGGACGATGTGCCGCGCAGCGTCTGGGCGCTGGACGGCGAGAGCGCCTCGTTTGTCACCCTGATGCTGCGTTTTGGCCGCGACCGGTTGGCCCAGGTGAACCTGTGGACGGCGACAGCGGGCCGCACGCCGCCACGCTTTGAGGTGGTCGCCGAAACAGGCACGGCCACGGCAGAGCTGCCGCGCCAACTGCGTTGGCGCGACGCGGACGGCCAACACACTCAGCGTTTGCCGCCACGCTCAGCGGAGCAGAGCAGCCTGGAGCGCTTCATCCTGGCGCTGCGGGCGGGACAGCCGTTACGGCCGAGCTTCGCGGATGCTTATCAGGCACTGACCTGGTTGCGCGCCGCAATCCGGAGCCGGAGCGAGGGCAAGTGCATCCTCGTTACGGAGAAAGCAAATCTTCCGCGATCTCCCACCAATTAACTTCGGAAACCGCTTCGGAAAGCAGGTCTCCATACGGTTTTTTCACCCAGGCAGGGATTTTACTCTTGACCTCGGCCTTTAATTGCTGCGCCAGTTCTCGGATCGCTACCGTCTGCAATTTTTCGACCTTATCATCTCCCTGGAGAGACCAACGCGCCAGGTCGAGCTGCCGCTGGGCCTGTTCCCGCCAATAACGATTCGCTTCTTTGTCGGTGTGGATCCAATCGCTGACCAGCTTGGTGCAAACACTGTTCGGCTCTCGGCTCAGATACGGATTGCGGCCGCGTCCCAGGGCAACGTTTTCTTCCAGCGGAATGTTGCCTGTATCCGTTTGTTCCATCATAGCCCCGGTGCGTTTGGGCTGCCTGGTGAACCCAATACGCGACGAGTTAAATGGGTCATTGAAGTAAAACGAAACGGCTCGTCGAATGTTCTGATCCTGTCCACAGATCCACATCACCAAGAAGAAGGCCATCATGGCGGTCACGAAGTCCGCATAGGCCACTTTCCACGCTCCTCCGCCTTTTGCTGCCACAGCTGACTCCCCAACTTGGTTTGCTTCGGTTAGCCGCGGGCCGATTTATCGTTTCACACTAAATTATCCCTGTTTGAAGATCTGTGTCATCTCCGCCTGAGTGGGCCGGCAATCACTGCCCACCATCCGAGCGGCGCGGGTGATTACCTCACGGGGGTTCTCGCCCGCACCGATTGCCACCACTGCCGTCGAGATGGCGCGAAAGAAGATCAGCTCGGCCTCGCCCAAAAACTCCATTCGGCCCGCCATCGGAGCAAAGAAGCCATACGACATCAAGATCCCGAGAAAAGTCCCCACCAAAGCGGCCCCGACCTTGTGGCCGATCTCGTTGGCCGGACCATCAATTGCCTGCATGGTAACCACGATGCCGAGGACCGCCGCCACAATGCCGAACCCTGGCAAGGCGTCCGCCGTTTTCAAAAGAACCGCCACGGCCGCATGATGCTCGCGCTCTACCACCTGCAATTCTTCCTCCAGAGCCGCTTTGACCTGTTCCGGCGTCTTGCCGTCTGGAAGTAAGGCCAGAGCATTGTTCAGGAAGTGAAGGACATGCGGATTTTTCAATAGCTTCGGGTATTTCTGAAAAAGAGGACTTTCCTGAGGCTCGCCCAGCTGCGACTCCAAAGCGAGCAAGCCATCCCGCCGTGTTATCTTGGCCGCATTATAAAGCAAATCGAACAATTCGACATAAGTTGCCCGGTTGTAAGGCGTCCCCTTAATGACCTGCACAATACAGCGCACCAGGTCCAAGAGCACTTTCTTGGGCGACATAATAATCAGCGCACCAAGGGAAGCGCCGCCGATCGTTACCAATTCTGAGGGATGCAGCAGCGCGCCCACATGGCCGCCGGACATCGTGAACCCAACCAACACCGCGATGAGGACGACAAGACAACCTCCGATCGTGACCATCCGCTTGCCCTCCACCCTCTCGTTCCCCTGCCGAGCGGGGGAACGCGATCAGGCGAGCATCTGTACTGTTGATGTACTACTACTGATCGGCGGAATCAGGCCGCGTCGCTCCAGGTCAATCGCCTCCGCACGGATTTTTTGAAAGCCTTCGCGCAGAATGCGCAGCACGTTCAGCGCTCCCCGCACATCCTCGACGGTCCCTTGCCCCAGGGCGTGTTGGGCGTATTCGTAAAGCTGCAACATAGTCGTCGTTACGGGGTCGCCGTCGGGGACGACGCCGGAAGCCAGACCTAGCACAATCAAGCGCGCCTTGACCAGGAGATTTTTGGCAGTGTGTTGATCTTGGCGTTGTATCGCTGCCAATGCCTGTTCGCAGCGATCGATGCTGCCATCAAAAAGAGCCAGAAGCATGTCGATGCGCGTCCAGGCAGGCGTCGTTTGCCGTTGGTACGTGACATAAGGGTTCACGATGTTTATCCTTTGTTGCTACTGGATGAAGTGAAACTGGTCAGCGAAGCGCTCAGAGCGTTGCTGACGCTCTGGATAGCTGCCAGGTTGCTCTCCATTTGTACGAATTCTTGCAAGAGCTGTGCTTGCTGCAACTGCATGCTTTGCTGCAACCGGGTGATGGACTGCCCGATATTGCTCGCTTGCGTTTGCAGGGATTGCTCGAGCACGGTCAGTTGACCGCTCACCGGATCGAGCATCTGGTTGAGCACATTGCTGATTTGAGCGCCAATGCCTTGGGTGATGGTAACGCTGCCTTCAGGGGTGTTGGTGATCTGTGCCGGTGTCAACGAGGAACTCACCACCAGGCCGGCCGTATGGACATTGGTGGAATTGCCGGTCAAGATCTGCCCCTTGCCGGTAGCCGGCTCACTGACGCCGTTGACGAGGAAACTGCCAGCTACGTCTTGCCCCGTTCCCGCTTCGCTGCCGGTGAAACCCAGAGACGCCAAGGCGTCGCCACTACCGAGAACAACCGTGGAGTTCGAGCCGTAGGTCTGGGACGTCAGCACCAACTGACCGTTGCTGTTGACGCCGACCGTCACTTGGTTGCCGCTGAGCTGGGCGCTGGCGTTGAGGGCCGACTGCACCTGCTGGGCCAGCTGCTGCGGTGTGTAGGTGCCGGCCGCCAGGACAATAGGACCGGAGGCATGGCCGTTCACTGTGATAGTGAAGGTGTCATTGCTGCCGCTGGTGATCGTTGTCGAAGGGGCCAGAGCGTTGGTAGCCGTGACACTGCCCTGGGTAGCGGCTTGAGTAATCTGCACCTGGATCGGGGTACCGACGGCCTTAATGTTGTCGGGGGCATAGACGAACTGAATGGCGTTGTTGCTCGTTTGGCCGTCTTGCACGAATAGGCGGCGCACGTCCTCGGCCGAGACACCGGACTGTTGGCCGCTGAGCGCCTGGTTGAGCGTATCGTTGTTAACCGATAGGGTGCCGTCAGCGTTGACAGTGATGCCGATTTCAGCAAGGTTGTTCGCCAGGGTATTGACACCGGCCACGGCAGAAGTAACCGTTTCGCCGAGATGGTTGAGGATGCTGGTGGCCTGGAAGTCGCCCAGCAGTATACCGCCCTGCTGTGTCTGGGGGTTGTAGGTATTGTTCTGGTTGATGAAGCCGACTACCGCGTTATAGGCATTGACGAAGTTAGTGATAGCCGTTGTCGCTGCCTGGGTATTGTTGGTTACCGTAACGTTGACGGTCTGAGTAGGATCGGCGCCGACAAGATTCAGAGTGACGCCATTGAAGACATTCTGAATCTGATTTGTAGGACTGGTGATAGTCATGGCACCGCTGCCCGAACCAAGCGTGATAGAGGCATCGGCTGCCGCTTGCACGTTGGGATCGAAACCTTTGATGGTGAAGGTATCACCCGTGACGAGTGTGCCGGCGTTGAACTGCACTTGAATACCCTGGGCGACGGTTTTCAGGACACCGGCATCGCCGGAATTGAGGGTGATGGTGCCAGTATGAGCGCCTGTGCTGTCGGTGTAGGACAGCGTGATGCCGTTGTCGGTGCCGACGGTGCCGCCACTGGTGACGGTGAAGGTGTAGGTGTCATTGCCGGGCCCAGTGTAGTTGCCGCTGCCGCTGTTGGCAGTGGGTGTCGAAGTACCGCTCCAGTTACTGCCGGTGACAGCGGCGCCGATATAAGTGGTATTGAATTCCGGCCGCATGGCGCCGCTGCTGCTGGCGGCGAGGTTGTTGGTGATGGTGATGGCATTGGCCGTACCGCTATTATTCGATGTCAAAAGTAGATGATAGCTCTGGGAAGAGCTGCCGTCGTTGATAATGGAAGCAGTAACACCGGCGTTGGCATTGTTGATAGCATTGGCCAAGCCTTGCAGGGTATCGTTGGTACTATCAATAGTGATGGTATTGACGGCACCGGAGCCGACCTGGAACTGAAACGTCCCTTGTGTGATGGTGCTGTTAGCCGAATCGTAACCTTGTGAAGCGATCTCTTGAGCCTGGGCCAGGCTATTGACTTTGAAGCTGTACACGCCGGGCGGAGCACCGTTGGAGGCCGAGGCCGTGGCCAAGTTGGTGTTGCTGGAGGTTGCCGTACGGCCGTCGAAAACGTTATTGGTTGTGCTCGATAGACTATTGACGGCAGACTGCAAGGCAGTGAGGTCAGCCTGGATGGTGCTATAGATCGTTTCGCGCTGAGTGATTGCGTTTTGCTGATTTTGCAGATTGGTGATTTCTTGCTGCTGAGGAGCAAGCAGCGCCTGCACAATTTGATCGGTATTGAGTCCGCTGGCCAAGCCTTGGAAAGACACACCGCTGTCATTGAGGCCGATCAGGCCAGGACTGCTTGACGAGTTGTTGCTTGTTGAGGTGTTCAGCGTATTGGCTGACGAAAGGCCGCCGATTGAGGACAGCGAGGACATAACGTGCTCCCTTTATTGGTGATAGGTGGTTAGGTGGTTAACGAGCCAACCACCTAACCACCTAACCGCGTTATCGGCATTACTGGAGCAGTGCCAACGCCAGTTGCGGCAGCTGGTTAGCATTTTTCAGCACTTGCGTGCCGGCCTGTACCAATACTTGGTCCTGGGCGTAGGTGGCCGACTCCTGGGCGAAGTTGGTGTCGCGGATGGTAGAGTTGGCCGCCGTGGTATTCTGGAGCGATGTTTGCAGATTGGCGGCCGTGGCTTGCAGTGTGTTGTCCTGGAAGGCGCCGAGAGCGCCAGCCAGATTGGACACGTCACTGATAGCCTTATCGATGACATTGAGGATGTCCGAGAAGGACTGCTTGGCGTTTGTGACATCGATCAGGCTGAGGTTGGTAATGCCGCTGTTGTTGGCCACACCGATACCGAGAGCGTTGGCTTGCATGTTCTGGATGGCCAGGCTAGCAGTCTGACCGGCATTGGCGCCGATCTGGAAAGTCAAGGAGTTGTTGGACACCAGCACATCGATTTCGCCGGTCGCGGTAGTGGCCGTAGGATCCGTGGTGACCGTAAGGCCGTTAGACGCCGTCAGTACGTTGCCGGAGGCGATTACATTAACATTCTTGCCATTGGGATCTGTAATTGTGCCTACGACGTCTGCCCCGTTCTGGAAGGTTACACCTTGAAGCCCTAAGCCTACACCGGCTGTCATTCCTGACATAACTGTGCCCTGGACCCCGCTGTCGGCGATTGTGTAGTTATTGCCGGCCTTGCCATAGGCATTAGCTGTAAGAACGATGTATTTGCCGGTTGTATCCAGAGAAGCTGTAACGCCTGTCTGACTGGACTGCTGATTGATGGCCTCAATGGCGCCGGTGGAATCGAGTCCGGTGGCGCCGCCGTTGAGCTGGATCTGGATACCATTGATCGTGAGCGTTTCCGTCTGGCCGGCTCCCACCACCGGGCTTGTGGATATGTCTACGGTCCCGGTGGCCGCCGCTCGTGCGGCTAGCGACGTGATGTTGACCTTGTACGTTCCGCTGGCCGTGTCTGCTGTGGCCGAGGCGGATACCGTCCCCGAACCGCCCGTTAAGGCATTCGAGCTAATGGTCGCCGTCGAGGCATGACTGCCATCCAGCAGCTGTTCCTTACCATACTGTGTTGAAGTGGCGATACGCGTGATTGTTTGCAGAGCGTTGGCGATCTGCGCCTGATCGGCAGCCAGCATGTTGGGATCGTTGGCGCCGCTGTTGGCCGCAGCCACGGCCAAGCCGCGGATCTGCACCAACAAGGCGTTGATTTCGTTGAGACCGCCGTTGGCGGTCTGCGCCACGTTAATGTCCGTGGAAGTATTGGAAATGGCGGTTTGCAAGCCGCTCATCTGGGCTTGCTGGATCTGACTGATGACCAGACCGGCCGGGTCGTCTGCACCGCTGTTGATACGCAGGCCCGACGACAACCGCTGCAACGACGTGTTCAGCGCATTGTTGGCATTGCTCAGGTTGTTCTGGGCGGTCAAGGCCGAAAGGTTGTTGATAAGGGACAGCATAGTGTGTTGTTTCTCCCGCGTTAAGAGGATTCAGTCCGTCCGCATAACTTGCCACCTCAGCGTGGCTCTCCTGACTTATCGAGTCTCGCTCCGAAAACTTGCCCAAGAAAACCAAAGCGTACTTTTTCACGCACCGGCGACGTAAGGCAATCGTTGTAACGTCCCTAATCGGAATAATTGGGAAAAATGGAACACGGCTAACGAGCCGAAAGCGTAAGCGACGGCAAAGCAACCGTTGTTTACACTTCCGGCTCGTTGTCCGCATTATTTTTACATGCCCAGGATGGCACGAGCAGTCTGTTCGAGGGCGGTCGGCGTCTGAAGTTCGCCCGTGTTGAGACGACGAACGGTTTCCGCGATGACCTCTTGACGGACCGGTGGAACCTGCTGCAACGCCGCAGTGAGGCTGAGAAGTTCAAAGGACGGCACAAGCACGTCTGGGAAGGAGGGAAAAGTTGAAGAGGAAGCAGACGATGCCGAGGCAGCAGCATCGCTGCGCGGAGTCGGGGGAGTGTCCGCGCGGTTGCCAGTGGAAGGAACGGGTGTCTGGTTTTGGTTCGTGATCCGCATGGCTGCCTCCTGAGCGGGGGGCTTGCGCCCCCTGAGATCCCCGTAACAACTTCTCCTTGCCTATCTCTTATCGAATCGATTTGCAGAAAGTTGCCTGCGTTCCTGTCTCAAGAAATCCATTTTAAGCGACGATAACTTTTGCGGAAAGGCGCTCTCTAACGGTTGTGAGGATTGGAACGGTTATGCGGCGCGGATGGAAAGCGTTCTTCTGGCCGCTGGTGTGCCTGTTCCAGTTGGGGCTGATCACTGGCACGCTGATACTTGGCTCCCGCTTCACCGATACTCTGGCGACTGGCGAGACATCGGTCTCACCAACCGACAAGACGCCGCCTGTTCCCTTGCCAAGCCCGCTCGCTGCAGACTGGAAGAAAGAATGCCCCGATCCGGAAAAGGTCCGCGCAGCCCGCAGCGAATTGGACGACGTGGATCATCTTCTGCGCGCCGGCCGCTATGAGTTGGCACTGACCGTGTGCCGCTCCTTCAGCGACCGCACTGTCGCCGAGTTGCGCGATGCCTTCCAGTATCGCCTGGGATTGTGTTTGGAAGGGCTGGGCCATTGGGACGAAGCGTTGACGGCGTATCGCAAACTGGCCAGCCACGCGCCATCGACTCGAACCGCTGCCATTGCCGCACTGGGGCAGGCGCGCGTGTGGCTGCGCATACGCCGGCCGGTCGAGAGCAAGGCGCTGTTGTACGATGTGCTCCGCCGTTCGGCCTTGCCGGCCCTGCGCGGCCAGCCGTTCTTGGCCGATGCCCGCTATTTCTTGGCTTTGGCCGCTCCTCTCGAGTTGCTGCCCAACGAGCCACCAGGGCCGCTCAACGATACCCCCGCTTGTTCGCTGACTTCCGACTGGTCGCTGGACCGCGCCCTCGATTGGGACCGTCCGGGCCGGCATCCGGAGCCGGAGCCGGTGGGCGGCCAAGAGGTCGTCGAGAGCCAACCAGGCGGCAATGGCTCCGTTCGCATCTACGTCACGCAATCGCCGCTCACCAGTCTGCTGGATCGGTTGGCTGAGCAAGCCCATCTGCGCCTTGAGTGGTCGGCTGCGGCGCGGCGGCAGGTGGAGGAACGAAGTCTGATTGTCGCCTTGGACAGCACGTCGCTGCCAGAGACATTGCGTCTACTCGTCGAGCCGCTGGGGTTGGTGTGGACCATTGCTGAGGGTAAGTTAAGTCTGCGCAGCGAAGACGAGATAGGGGCGGCAGAACGAAAGTCGCGGTGTCTGGCCAACGCGCGGCGGAGTTTGGGGGAGGCCCTTCGGGCCTACCCCCGTCATCCATTGACTCCCGCGGCCTACCTGGAACTGGGCAACCTGGAGGCGCTGACCGGCCATCTCGACGAGGCGCTGGCCTGGTACAACCGGCTGACACGCGAGTGGCCGCGCTCGCCGTTGGTAGTCGAGTCCTACTACAATGTTGGCCTGCTGCGCTACCGTCAAGGTGATCCTGCTGCCGCGCGCCAGGCGTTCTATCATGTAGTCGATCGCTCTCTTGGCCATGAGTTGGCGCCCTTGGCCTACTGGCGTATCGGCCGAATCTACCTGGAGCAAGGCGAGGCGGAGCAAGCGCTGTCGCCCTTGCGGCGGGCTTGTTCGTTCCCGGGCGGAGCGTGGGAACGAGGCGGCGGTTCCCCTGTTCAGGCCGCTGCTGCCCTCACGATCGCTGCGGCTCACCTGTTGACCGATAACCCGCGCGCCGCCAATGCTGTCCTCTGCGAGCACCGCGAACTGATCAGTCGCGACAGTTACCACAATGTTGCCGCTTTCCTGGATACCCTGGCGCGCTTTCGCGCCGCCACCGATCGCCGCCGCCGCCACCGAGAAGCCGCCGACTTGCTGGCTGCGCTGCTGACCGTGCAGGATAGTCCGTTGCTAGGACCGGAAGGGCTGGCGCTGATGGGGCAGGCTTACCGCGAGCTGGGCATGCCGGGGGAGATGATGCGTTTCTATCAGAAGGCATTGAAACGACTACGCGGGCCGCTGGCATCCAAGCTGACTCTGGAACTGGCAGAGGAGTATTGGGCAGCCAACAAACCCGGAGCCGCGTTGCCCTTGTATCAAAAGCTGGTTGCTGGGGGGCCTTCTAATGAGGGTAAGCGCGCCCGGCTGCGCCTGGCGGAGATCGCCTTGGCCGAAAAAAAAACGCAAGATTGTCTGAAGTGCTGTCGAGAATTGTTACAAGAAAAGACCGGAGTGGACGTACCGACTGTACTGCGTTTGATGGCTCGGGCCTACGAGCAAAACGGCGAACACGACAAGGCTATCCGCTGCCTGTCCGGCCAATTGCCGTGAACTGGCCGCTAACGCTGTTGGTTCGCCGCATTCTTTCGACGCCGTTGCTCGGCGAGAAGAAAGCGCGACAGCGCTTGCTCGACTTGGCTGTTGATACGCACATCGGCACTGGGCAGGAAGCGAAGGCCGCAATGCCATTCCTTGCCGTACTGCGTCAGAAAGACGACGCGCGACGGCACGGACAGATTCAGCGTGACGGGCGCCGGAGCATCTCGGCCGAGCAGGCGGGTGACGAGAGAATCGCCGACGCCAAGCGGATCAACCAGCTTTTGCAGCCGGGCGCGCATACCGCCGAGGGAGAGGTCGATCACCTCGCAAGCGAGGGTAGGCCGTCCTGGTCGATATAGCTCGGCCCGCAAAACTTCCTGCGGATCGAACAAATGGCGGTAGGTTTGCCGTCGATTTTCCATAGGGTCCGATGCCCTCCTCGTTCCCAAACTCTGTTTGGGAACGAGGAGGGACGTTCCCAAACAGGGGTTAGACATGAGGAGTAACTCAAAACCCTAAAAAAGTCAACACGGGATCACATGATGCACGTATTGGTGGTAAGTTATTTGGTCGGATTTCTGGGGGCTGGCTCTCTATCCTCGGCGACGCCTGGCACGCTGCCGCCCTCTGTCCCGCCAGCGAAACGCGGCCAGCCTGTAGCGCAAGCAAGGCCAGCTCTTGCCCTTGCTTACGCGGCGGGTTGGCAAGCAGAGGATGCTGCCTTGCCTCCACCGCGTGCGGATGCTTCAACACCTCCGCCCTCGTCGGGGGAAGGCAAGATGGGAACAATCGTGGAAGAACCGGCCCCAGCACCGCATGAGCTGCCGCAACCATCTGGTGGGACCGCTGTCCCGTCAGCCCCGCTGTTTCGCGATGAACCAGCACCGATGCCACGCGAACAGACGCCGCCAGCCCGTTTCGGGAAGCCCGGCGTGCCGCACGACCCATCTCTGCCCGATGTGCAGTCTCTGCACCGCGAGATCGAGAACTTGCGGGTAGAACGCGCGGCCATGCTTGCTGAGGAGACAGACTTAACGACCGCCAGGGACCTGCGCACTGCCAAAAGTGCCCAAGCCGACTTGCAAAAGCGCATTGTCGAATTGATCGCCAAAGTCGCTCAACAAGCCAAAAAAGAGAAAGAAGCAGCCACTGCCTCGTCGCGCACGCCAGCCAGAGATCAGAAGTCAGAGATCAAAGATCAGAAATCAGCGGCCGGCCCCACGCTGTCTGTCCAGTCTGCACTTCCGGTGCAGCCTCCGCACCGGCCTTCCCCTTCGGCGTCTGCGAAGCTGCCGGAAGTTCCCAAGCAGAATGAAGGAACGAAGAAAGAAGGAATGCAGAGCGAAGCAGTTACGGATGCGCCGGTCGATCCGCTGGCGCTGGCCCAGTCGCTCTTTCGGGCGGGAGATTATGCGGCAGCCCTGGACGCCTATCGTAAATTGGACAAAGAGGACCAAAAATTGGAAGATCGCATCACCATTCAATACATGATGGCGTGCTGCCTGCGCAAGCTGGGTCAGGTGGACAAAGCATCTCTTCTGTACCGCGAGGTGGCCAATTCGTCCGGTAACGAGTTTGTGGTAGAAAACGCCCAGTGGTATCTGCGGGCCATGAAAGAGCGGCGCGAACTGGAAGCGCAGTTGGAGGAACTGCGGCAACGCCGCCAAGCAATGACGCCGAGGAAACCATGAACGCTAGCCCTCAGGCTCTGGCATCCGCACTGTATACGGCTTACCAAGATGTGGCGAAGCGCTACACCGCAGCCTTGCGGATGGTCGGCGAAGTGGTCGCCGCCTCTCATCGCGGCGAAGCGATCGATGAGCAGCTGGGCCAAGTCTTGGCCTTACTCGCGGAGACAACCAGTCAGGATGTCTCCCTCGCCCCGGTGAGACAGCAATGGGAACAGGCTGGCCGGCCCTGCAGCGACACCCTGCGTACCGTGATGGAGTCCATTGCTTCGCTCATCCGGCAAATCCAGAACGAACTGCAAGTCCTCTCGCAGGCCGTGCAAGCGCGGCGCGATCAGCTGGCCGACGAACTTGACGCTTGCAACCGTCGCTGCCGGATGCAACGCGCCTATCAGGGGAAATCATGAGGGTCCGTAGTCTCGGCAGACTGCACCGGCGCGCGGCATGTGCTATTTTACAGCTGAAGTGCTATACCCACCGAGTTACGGACCCCGCTTCCATGCCCGCGCTCTCCACTTTGTCCCTTCTCTCCACTGCTGTTTCCGGCTTGATCAACGTCGCTGGACAGGTGGCGGATGCGCTGCACAATGCGAAGTCTGGTTCAAGCGTTTGTTCCCACGTAGAGCATGGGAACGGGGCGTCCTCGAATCAATCCCAGGATGCGAGCCAGCTGGCCAATGTCTTCGCCGCCTGTCTCGCCGCTGCCACTGCTTCTCCGACCAGCCCGCCGCGCCAGCAAGGGATGCCCTCGCCGACGCCGCCGGCTAAGTCGGCAGCCTTTCCTCAATCCGCAAGAGAGAGCGCGCTCTCACTTTTGCCGCTGTCGATGATGCTGGCTGTCGGGCCGACTACGGCGCTAACGGCGGCCACTGCACTGCGTTCCACGATGACAGGAGGCAACACAGCTTCCTCTCCGCCAACCACCACGCCTTCCCGCGTTGCCGGGCACGCTGCCTGTATGCCCGACACGTTGCCTGCGTGCCCTACCGTACAGACAGCAGCGCGAACTCCGGGAGCGAATGCCCGAAATCTGGGAGCGAACACAATCGGCCCGTCGCTGCCCTCCCTGGTACAGGGGACAGCTCCAACGGCGCCTACAGCGAAACAACCTGCTGTCGCAGGCGCGAAAATGGACCTGCACTCCCACAGGGAGCATGGAAACAAAGTCCTGGTTGCGAACGTCGGTGAGCAGACGCTTCCTGCCCCGGGCAAAGGGACGCCAACCACCCAAAGGGGGGGACACCCGTCCTCCGAGTCTCCCCAGCCCAGAGGATCGACGCCTGTCGCTCAGCAAGTGCTTCCTGCGTCTGGCCAGAAGACGACGACTGAGATTCCCATCCTTGCTCTCCCCGATGTTCCAGGACCGAGCCTGCAAGATAATCCGAAATCGGCCGCTGTTTTCAATGCGTCGTTGAGCAGCGAACGATCCGCATCAGCCAGTTCGTCAAACACGCACCAGCCGGCGTCCGCCAGCCGCTCGCCCATGGAAGCACCATCTGATTCAGGAGTTTCACAGCAAGGTCAAGTGGCTCGCTCTGGTTCCCCCCTTCTGTTTCCCTCTGGTTCCCGAACTCTGTTTGGGAATCCTCCTTCGCACAACTCGGTTTCGCCTCTGCCGTCGCACGCTGGTGAAGCAGACGCGAAACCAAGCTTCGCAGACAGTGTCTCCAAACAGAGTTTGGGAACGAGAAACGACAGTACCAGATACGAATCGACCTCGTCTCTGCCCGTGTTGCCGCTTGTGACGGCGGATGGATCGGCCGGTCCTCTTGCAGGGAACACAGCTGCAGCGGCATCGAATCATGCACCGACGAACGTGCCGGTTGCCGAACAGCTCAGCCGCGCACTCGTCGCTCAAGCGGCTATCGTCAACCAGGCGGGTCGAACGGATTTTCATCTGCGCCTGGAGCCACCGCAGCTGGGCAGCGTGCAAATCCATCTGACGGCCACGAACCACAACACGGTCTCGGCTCGCATCGTCGTCTCCCAAGAAGGGACGCAGCAATTGATCGCGGGACAGGCGCATCAGTTGCGGCAATCGCTGGCCGAGTCCGGCGTGATGCTGGGCACTTTCGACGTGATGCATAGCGGCGGCGGCGGTTTCACACAGGGCGGACACCATCAGCCGCCAGAGCCGCCGCTGCCTCTGACCGACGTGCGGAGTACGTCGGCCACAACAAAACAGACGCACGTTCCCACGCTCCGTGTGGGAACGAGGTTATATGTCCCTACGGATGGCATTGACATCCTGGCTTGACGAATCACCTCGTTTTAGTTGGGAGCCGCAGAGCACACTGGCCAGCGTGTCCTGCGACTCCCAACTAAAACGAGGTCATGGAGGAAATAAAGTCATGGCAGTATCGAGCATATCTGGCGGAACTACCCTGACGACGCAAGGTAGCAGTGGTTCGTCGCAGGTCCTGCTGACTCAGCAGCAATTCCTGCAACTGCTGACAGCGCAGTTACAGAACCAGGATCCCCTCAACCCACTCAGCAGCCAGGACTTCACGACGCAGTTGGCCCAACTCTCGACCGTTAGCGGCCTTCAACAGTTGAACAGCAACATTCAACAGCTGTTGCAATTGCAGCAGCTTAGTCAAGGAGCGGCTCTCATGGGCAAGACAGTCACTTACTCTGGCGCCAACTCATCGGGCAAAGGTGTTGTGCAAGGCGTCAGCCTGCAAAATGGCCAACTGCAAGTTCAGGTTGGCGGCCAACAAGTATCGATCAGCCAGATTAACGGCATTGCACAATCGTAGTCTCTTCGGTTAGCCGCGTGCCCTGCGGGTCGCGGCCAACCGAAAGAATTCACACCAGGGAGATGCATCGATGTCTGCTTCATTACTCGCGGGTGTTTCGGGATTGACCGCTGCTCAGGATTTGCTCGATGTGGTGGGAAACAATCTCGCCAATCTCAATACCACCGGCTTCAAATCGCAAACGCCGTTGTTTTCGGATCTGCTCTATCAGACGTTGTCGCCGGCCTCGGCGTCCAGCAACGGTAGCGGCACCAATCCGATCCAAATTGGTTACGGCACCTTGACCGCATCCATGGAGACCAACTTCACCCAGGGTGCCTTAAACACGACCGGCAATCCCCTTGATGCCGCTATTCAGGGACAGGGCTTTTTCGTGGCCAACGATGGAACGCAAAATCTGTACACGCGCGCCGGCGCCTTCAGCATTGATGCCGCTGGCTACCTGGTCGATCCGGCCACCGGCTACCTGATTCAGCGCACGGGCACGGTCGGTGAAGCCAGCGCTACCAACCCCGGTTTCCAGACGCCGGGCAATGACAATATCCTCATTCAGATGGGCACCGGCATTCCAGGCAAGGCGACCTCCACGGTCACGTTGACAGGCAATCTCAGCGCTCAAGCCTCCGGCCCGTTGGCCCAGACCTTGACCTCGGCGACCCCCTTCCAGACCAGCAGCGGCCCGGCCACGACGGCGACGACCCTCAACAGCCTCTCCGACAACATCCGTCCGTATCAGCCCGGTGATTCCATCCTCTTGCAGGGCACGACCACATCCGGAACACCGGTCAACGCCACCTTGCCGGTCAATTCCTCGACTACACTCGGCGACCTGATTAACGCTATCAATACGGATTTTCCCGGCTCGACCGCATCGCTGAACGGCAACGGCGACCTGATTATCCAGTCCAATACCCCCGGTCCCTCGAAATTGAGCGTAACGATCAGCGACAGCGCCGGCGATCAAGGCGCGTCCAGTTGGAGCACTCATACTTTGCAGACGACAACCACAGGCACTGACGGCTCTAGCGTCAACACGGCCATTCAGATTTACGACACGCAAGGGACGGCGCACACGCTGTCGCTGACGTTTCAGAAGCAGGCCAACAACACGTGGAACTTGACGGCTTCCATTCCCCCCACCGACGGCACCATGATTAACAACACCGTCACCGGCATTACCTTCAACCCTGACGGTTCCTTCAACATGGTCAGCGGTTCCGGGACTATTTCTTTCGCCATTAACGGTCTTCCAACTCCGCAAACGGTGGCCTTGAATTTCGGCACGCCGGGCGGTTTCAACGGACTGACGCAGTTCGGCGGGGGATCGTCGGTAGCGGCGACGGCCCAGGACGGCTATGCAGCCGGCACGCTCACCAGCGTATCCATCGCCCAGGACGGTACAATCAACGGCCTGTTCAGCAATGGCCAGATTTTCCCGCTGGCGCAACTGGCCTTGGCCACCTTCGCCAATGTGGATGGACTCAGCCGCGTGGGACAGAATTACTATCAAGCGACGATCAACTCCGGCTTGCCGCTCATCAGCGGCGGCCAGGTCGGCAATGCCGGTTCCATCCAGGGAGGAGCGCTGGAATCTTCAAACGTGGATGTGTCGAAGGAGTTCACACAGCTCATCACCGGACAACAGGCTTACGAGGTCAACTCCCGTTCTATCTCCATCAACAACCAGGTGATCCAAGATTTGGTGAACATCATCCACTAAAGCGCGGTATCGCGTGCGAGGTATCGTTTTGCACAAAACGCGATACCTCGCACACTATATCCGTTTTTTCGGTTCCGCAACTTCCTTAATGCGGACGGCGAAGCGGTCATCGACAACGACGACTTCGCCGCGCGCCAGCAATACGCCCTGAACCATCAAGTCCACAGGTTCAGCGATGCCGCGATTCAGTTCCAGTACGGAATGGACATTGAGGTTGAGGATAGCGCTGATCGGCAGCGTCACGCGCCCCAGCTCGGCGGTGACGGTGACCGTGACATCAAGCAACCGATCCAACGGTGCCGGCGCTCCCGAAGGGGGAGCGGCGGACTGCTCGGCGAAATCGGCGACATGGGCCACTACCCCCCTCTTATCCCCTCCCCGCGCGGGGGAGATAAAGGGAGGGGGATCGCTGTCCGCATCTTTAAGAGCAGCGGAGGGATGGATAGCGCTGACAGACTCTGGCGCAGGTATTTGGCTTTCCGTGGTCATGTTCTCTCACTCCCATAGAGATTCAATTTGCAGCGATTGCCGCGAGCCGACCCGGCCGGGCCAGCCCCGGAACTTCGCCTGCTTATCCACACGAACGGTTAACGGTTCCGAGACGCGCTGGTTAAGAATCAACAAGTCTCCCTCTGCCAAATCGGCTGCCTGCGCCAGAGGCAGCTCGACCACGCCCAACTCCACGGACACTTCAATCGGCAGCTCACGCACCAGCGCCTCCAGCTTGCGCAGCGTGTCCTGCGAGGTCCGCGCGGCCTCGTCTTCTCCCGCTTGGTTGAGAAGCTCGTACAGGGCAGGGTAGGGTGCCAGCCAGTACCAGTTCTGTTCGCCGAACGAGGTGCGTAAGGTGAAAGTGCATTGCAACACCTCCTCGACCTGAAGAAACAAGCGTGTCCAGCGCGGCGAAGGCTCAAGTTCCGTCGCCGTCAGTTTCAAGGGGACCTTCCCCGTCCATGTCTCTTGCAAAGCAGCGGCGGGCAACCCCTGCATCAAGTACTCGCATAACGCCAACTCGACGGTGCTTAGCTCCCGGTCTTCGGGCAGGGCGGTCGGTGTCTCGCCCATCAAGCCGGCAATCAGGGCGAGGACCAGTGGGCGGGGCCAAACGAACAGCATCGTCGGCGGCTGACCGGCCAAGGCGACCCGGTAGCCGATCAGGGCGTCGGACAGGCGGGCCAGGGCCTCGGTCGGGGAAGTGATTTCCAGAGAATGCGGCGTTATTTCGATGCGGAAGGGAAAATGTCGGGCGCCCTTAACAGCAGCCAGTTGGCTGGCCGCGCGCAACCATGCCGTCAAACGTTGCTCCAGGGTTCCCGCCAGCCGATCCGGCTTGCGAAAGTTGTAGGGCCGGTGCGTCATTGCACAACGAATTCTTCAAAGAAGATATCGAGGATTTTCTCCGAGCCATCGGAGTACAGTTCCGTGTTGAACTGGTGCCACATTTCGCGGCGTAGCTTGTTCATACCCGCAGCTCCGCTGACCTCTTGGAGCGACTTATCGGATAAATGTGCGATCAGCCAGTTCTTCAGGAGTGGCTTTTTCTTCTGAACCAAGTCCGTCAATTCCTTTTCTTCCCGTATATCGCAAACGAGAAGGATCTTGACTTTCAGGTAGCGCGTTAGGCGATCTTCGTTGAGGTTGACGATGATCTCGCCGAACGGTACGTAGGCCTGTTTGAAACCAGAGCTTTGGCCGTGCGGTTCGTCTGGCTTGCTGGGACCGTCCTGGGCCGGCGTGCGCAGCAGAAAATAGGGCACCCCCCCGCCGGCCGCCAACGCCAGCAGAGCGCAGGCGAGGAACAAAATCCAAGTCGTTCGCGTGCCGCTCTTCGCGGGCGGTTCAGCCTTTTCGTTCGCCATGATCAGACGGTCTCCGCTGCGCCTTCGCCCCCGGCGCGTTCAGCCGATCCGCCCTCTTTCAGCATCGGTTCGTCGGACGGACGGCCTTGAGGATCATTCGGAATTTAGCGTCCTATGGCCCTGGCGCACAGGCAGCGTGCCCGAGGCTAGCTGAGATGGCGCAGCCACTGGTAATAATTGTGCAGCTTCTCGCGTGCTGCAGCTTCGCTGAAGATTCCGTGATTTACCAGGTCTGCGGCCAAGACTTCGGGCGGATCCAGCTGCAAGGCGAGCAGGCCAGCCAACTGTTCCTGCCCCAAGAAGCCACGCTCGCTTACAATCTCGTCAAAACGTCGCCTGCTCGTCCGCCGCTCACGGAGGATGAGTCGCAGCTGCTCCGTGGTCAGCCAGCCAAGACGGCGGGCCAGCCGGCCTGGTGTCTCAAGACGGGCACTGCGGCGGCAAGACGGCATCTCGATGCCCAATCCTCTCAACCATGTCCCAAATCGCCTCTGCTCAACGATAGTCAGAAAGTGTTGGTCGGCCTCGCTGAGCAGAGAGACAAACGAGATCTGATTTTTGCCGCTGGACTTGGCAGCATACATGGCCTGATCGGCAATGTGGAGAAGGTCTGTCGCCGATTGCGGATAGGTCCGCGGCAAACACAGGACTGCGCCCAGGGAGGCGCTGACCGCAACACGGCGGCCCTCGGCAGCCAGAGCATAATCCTTAAGGACTCGCCAGAGCCGATCGGCTATGATGTGCAGTTCTCTCGGCGAAGTGTTCTCCACAAGGACACAGAACTCGTCTCCGCCGTAGCGGGCAACGAGATCGCCGTGCCTCACCGCAGCGAAGAGACTGTTGGAGGTGTCCTTGAGGACGCGGTCACCGAAAAGATGGCCAAAGTGGTCGTTGATTCCCTTGAAATTATCGAGATCAATAAAGACCAGGCCCAGCGCCGTACCCCGGCGACAAGCGCGGCGGAACTGCATGCGCAACTGCTCTTCCAGGCATCCACGGCTGAAAGCGCCTGTGAGCGCATCGCGTTGTAACTCACTACGCAAGCGATACGCCTCCTGTTCCGCTTGCTGCATCTGTTCGCGGAGGCGTGCCTGGTCCACGCTATTCTCCAGCGTCAGCTGGGCCAGCGTCTCGGCGGCGCGGGCCAAAATATGGGGATAATGCTCGCAAGTGCCGATGTCGAGATCCACAAGGGTGGCGAAATCTTCAATCTTTTTTGCCAATGGTTCGAGGAAGGCAGCCAGAGCGGACTCATCCAGGTCATAGTGTCGTCGGCCAAAAGCGAAGATGTCGCGCAGCAGCTCCGCCTGCCCTGCATCCAGCTGGAGCTGAGCGATGTCGCTGGCAAAGGCTAGCAGACAGGCGCGCTGAGCAACGACGTGCGGGAGATCGTCGGCACGTTCGGGGGCGTGATGATGACGGATGGCCTCGGTGATCTCTTCGGGCAGCCACCAGCGGCGGAGCAAGAAGGCGCTGACTTCGGCGTGATCCACGCCCAGGAGCTGCTGCTCTCGCTGGCAGCGGTCCCTCCCGCGTTCCCACGTTCCACGTGAGGACGAAGCGTACTCCAGCAAGCGGGCATATTCAGTGGGGCAAGCCTGGATCAGGGCCAACATACCGATGTCGCGCAGCAGCCCGGCCACCAGGTCGTCTTCGGGACTGGGACGCCCCAGGCGAAGGGCCAGCTCGTGAGCGATCATGGCGCCGGCAACGGATTCTTTCCAGAAGGTCCGTGCGATCGGCAGCCGGGCCGTCTGGCGTTGCAAAGCCGGCAGAGAAAGGCCCAATACCAAAGAACGCAGCGGTTTAAGACCAAGCAATGCAACGGCCTGTCTGATTGAAGTTATGGAGCGCGGCAAACCATACAAGGCGGAATTGACCGTGCGGAGGATTTTACCGCACAGAGCCGCATCGCGGTGGATGAGCATGGCCAACTCCGCAGGCGCGCAATCGAGCCGGCTGGTCATTTCCAGGACTTGCAAGACGACCCCAGGCGGACTGGGCAAATGGAGATCGTCTGCCAGCCGCGCGAACACGCTCTCGCGGGGAACACAGTCATTCTCTCGGAGCTGGGCTGTGCAGAGTGACATTGCTGCCTTGATTTAACCATCTCCTTCGGAACCCTTGCTGTTGCTACTCTGGCTCACAAGAGACGATTCGTCAAAAACGGGACCTTGATTTCTCGTTGCCCAATCAAACGATAAACCGGAACGCCTCAAGAGCCAAGACGGCGCAACCGATACAACCGGCATGAGCCTTAACGTCCCACAAGCCGATCTCCTGACGCGTCTGCTGGACGTGGCCGCTTTGCGCCATCAGGTGATTTCCCAGAACCTTGCCAATGTTAACACGCCAGGCTATCGCCAGCTGGAAGTGTCTTTCGAGGATGCGTTTTCCCGAGCCCTGGGTAAACAGGGCGAATCTGGTGCTCTGCGCCTTGTTCCGCGCATCGTTGAAGGGCAGGAGAATCCGATGCGGCAAGACGGCAACACCGTCGATCTCGATAGGGAAATCGGCAGCTTGAACAAGAACTCGGTTCTGTTCGGCACAGCGATTCAGCTGTTAATCAGCCGGATCAATATGATGCGCAGCGCTATAACGGGACGCTAATGAGAGGGAGATAGCCCATGCATGGAAATCCCTTGTTCGCGGCGGCAGACATCAGCGCATCGGGGCTGGCCGCCGAGCGGCTACGCCTGGAAGTGGTGGCCAACAACATCGCCAACGCTTTTTCGACGCGCTCGGCCAACGGCGGGCCGTATCGCCGCCAGGATGTGGTATTCTCCGCCGTGCTCAACCAGCGTCTGGGCGGTCGAGCGGGGCTGGGCGGCGTCCAGGTGGCGGGCATCGTCGAAGACATGTCCGACCTGCGCCGCGTCCACAACCCCGGCCATCCCGACGCCGACAAGGACGGTTACGTCTCGATGCCCAACGTCGATCTGCCAGTGGAAATGGTCAACATGATAACGGCCAGCCGAGCCTACGAAGCCAACCTCCGCGCCATGCAGTTTTTCCGGCAGATGACAGAACAATCTTACAGCCTGCTGCGCAACCAAGGAGGATAAATCTTCCTCGCACTTCCATAGAGCGTGGGAATGAGAGAGAATACCTCTCCAATGGCAGTGAGGATGCCTATGAGCGTTTCTTCGGTATTATCTGCCGCTGCGGCCGAATCGGCTGGCCGCCTCGCTGTTCCGGCCGGCTCCGGTGCCGGCGCCTTCGCACGCGTGTTGACGCAGTTTCTCAACGAGGCCAGCATCCACCAGGCCCAGGCCGAGAAGAGCGTAACCAACCTCGCCGCCGGTCGCGCTGACAATGTGCATAACGTGATGTTAGCGATGGCCAAGGCAGACTTGAGCTTCCATCTCGTTCTGGAAATTCGCAATCGTCTCAGCGAGGCGTATCAGGAAATCATGCGGATGCAGATTTAGTCTGAGCCGTACCCATAAGGGAGCGGTTGGGAACTACGGATTGCCATGCGCTTTTTTCGTCAACTCTGGGAACAGTTGCGGGCCATCTATCAGGGCATGAGCCGGCCGCGGCGCATCGCCCTCTTGGTCCTGAGCGGCGTCTGCGCAATTGCGATTTTGGCCGTCGGTATCTATTCCTTTCAAACCGACTATCAAATTCTCTATTCCGGCCTCAGCGTTGAAGATGCCGGCGCCGTCACTGCCAAGCTCCAGAACCAAGGGGTACCGTTCCGTTTGAGCGCCAATGGTACAACGATCCTTGTACCAGCCGAGCGCGTCCACCAGTTGCGGCTGGATCTGGCTGTTGAAGGTGTGCCAAGCAAGGGCAAAGGCTTCGAGCTTTTCGACGAGGTGAACGTGGGCATGACCCCGTTCCAACAGCACATCACGCTCGATCGCGCCCTGCAAGCCGAGTTGGCCCGTACCATCATGCAGGTTGACCCGGTTGTGCAGGCGCGCGTTCATCTGGTTCGGCCGGAGCCGACACCCTTTGTGCGCGAGCAGAAGCCGGCCACAGCCAGTGTCATTCTCAAACTGCGGCCAGGGGCGGTGCTGTCGCGTAGCGCGGCCCAGGGCATCGTCGCTTTGGTCTCGCGTAGCGTTGAGGGCTTAGCACCGGAGAATGTGACGCTGGTGGACACGTCGGGCCGCATCCTCAGCGAAACGCACGGCGACACACCGGCGCCCGTGACAACGCAGATGGAATATCGCCGCGACCTGGAAACGTACCTGTCGCACCGTGCGGAAGAGATGCTGGCGCAAGTGCTCGGTCCCGGTCGAGCCGTGGTCCGCGTCACGGCGGAGGTGAATGTTCAACATCAAAAGACGAGAAAAGAGAGTTACGATCCGGACCAGCGCGTGCTTGTCAAGGAAACGATCACCAACCGCAAATCCACGAGCGGCGCCCCGACGAACCGGGGAGCAGCCGGTGCCGTCAGCAACTTGCCGAAGAAGAACGCTCCTGCTCCCGCAACGGGCCAACACCACAGCAATGAGAATGAAGAGAATACCGATTCGGAATGGCGGGCAACCAAGATCGAGCAAGAGATGGAGGAAGGGCGCAGCAACATCGAACGGCTGACGGTGGCAGCGCTGCTGGATCTCTCGCGGCCAGAGGGAGCAACGGGGCCAAGCCTGACAGTCGCCGAGGCAGAAGAAATCATCAAGCAAGCGGTCGGCTTTAAGAAAGGCCGCGATGAGATCAAGGTGAACGACGTGAAGTTGGTTGGCGGGGCGGCCCTGGAGAGCGTGGAGGCGGAATATCAGCAGGCGCAGCGGATGCGCTGGTATCTCGCCCTGGCCCGCAACGTTTCGCTGGGCATGGCCGCTTTGTCGGCCTTGCTTATGGGCTTGCTCTACTACCGGCGTCTGCGGCCCAAGCCAGAAGTTAAAGAGCAAAAGCCGGAAGGCGGAGATCAAAAACCAGAAGTCAAAAGTCCGAACGACCGTCTGGCCGAGATCGTAAAGGACAACCCTGAGCTGCTGGCCAAGGTACTGGCACGTTGGATCGATCAGGCGGAAACGCCAACGGAATCTCCAGCCGCTCGGACAGCGGCGTAACCAAGAAGACCAGCCTCACAATCACGGAGAACGCAGAGAAGAAAAAGAAGAAAGCAGAAGAACAGCCGGGTAATTGATGGGCCTGTATACGGTTTGTTTTTTCTTATCCGTGTTTTTTTCTATGGTCTCAGTAACTCTGGGGTTAGCTGAAGGCGCTATATGGCGACGCGTACAGGGATCGAAAAAGCCGCTCTTCTATTACATGGTCTTCCACCCGAGGCAGTGGAGAAAGTGTTGACCGCAATAGGCCCCGAGCGCGGCGAACGTCTGCGGAACGAACTGGCGAAGCTGCAGCAGCAGGAAGGCTCTCCTGATGATATCGGCGAAATCATCCGCGAGTTTGAGGAGCTATTGCTCCAGAGCGACACCGCTTCCCCAGCTGCGCCGACGCCACGGCAGCTCGCCGCCTACCAACCACCCTCGGACACGGATATCTCCCTGCCGCCGTTGCCGAGCGATCCTGTGCAAGCTTTACACGCTCTGCCGCCAGATCGCCTTGCGGCTGTGCTGCAAGGCGAACAAGCGCACACTATTGCCTTGGTGCTCAATGACCTGCCGGCCGAGACAGCAGGAGAAATTCTCCGCCAGCTGACTCCGGAAAGACGTCGCGAGGTATCGGTTCGCCTTAGCCGGCTGAACGGCAGTGCCCCGGAATTGCTGGTTCGCATTGCTCGTGCCCTGGTCCAGAAGAGCCAGGCCCTGAGCGGCAAACGCCGCGGCGCCAGCGCCGATGCTAAATGCGAGAAGATGGCGAGCATGCTGCGCTGCCTGGAAAAAAACGAACGCCTGGAAGTGCTCGCCGCTCTGGAGGAAAGTGACCCGGAGACGGCGGCACGCATCAAGGAAATGCTGTACACCTTCGAGGACCTGCTGCGCGTCCACGATCGTTCGCTGCAGAAGCTGCTGGCAGAAATCGACTCCAAGACGCTGAGTATGGCTCTCAAAGGGGCCAACGAGGCGATTCGGGAAAAGCTGCTGACGAACTTGAGCAAGCGCGCTCGCGAGGCGCTCCAGGAAGAGATGGAGTTCGTGGGCATGGTGCCTCTCCCTCAAGTACGGCAGGCCCAGAAGGCGATTGTGGATGCGATGCAACGTCTCGATCAGGCGGGCGAATTGATGATGAGCGAATGATGGATTTCATCGTTTCGCGCGAAACGATGAATTGCGCGCCGAGGAATTGCGGCGAAACGAGGCCGCCGGAGGAGCGATGCGGGAACACAACTCGGTTCGCAGCTTCGAGATCGTCTTTCGTCCCTCGCCGCGGCTTTACGAAATTGTCCGCGCTAGCCCGCACCTGCCGCTGCCGCCCGTGCCGTCGCCCAAGCCTCCACCGCCGCCGCAGCCACAGCCGGCGCAGCAGGAACGCGAAGAACGGCAGGCGATCGAGCGGGTATTGGAACAACTACAGAAAGCTGCGGAACAGCTCGCCGCACGCTACGATGCGGCGCGCGATGAGATGCGACAAGCTGCGATTGAATTGGCGATTGCTGTCGCCGGGCGCGTCGTCTTCGACAAGCTGCAAGCCGGGGAATTTCCCATCGAAGAGATGGTGCGCCAGGCATTGGCACATCTGCCGGCTGCTCCGGTCCTGACCGTTTACTTACATCCGGAAGATCGGGCACTGCTTCAGCGCCGCCTTGCGGATAGATCGTTGCTGCCGACGCGGGAAACACAATTGCGGATCGAGGCGGATGCGTCGTTGAGGCGAGGTGGCTGCCGGGTGGAAGCGGGCGAGATTCACGTCCTTACCGACCTGGCGGATCAACTGGCCGGGCTGCGCCAGCATCTCTTGTGGAGCGCAAACCATGCTCAATCTGGATCTGGATCGGCTACGTCGTGAGGCGGCCCGATACGAGTTGTTTCGCACCAGCGGTGTGCTCCGCAGTGCTACAGGCTTACTCTTATCGTGCAGTCTGCCAGCGGCGATTGGCGATCAATGTGCCATCCATAAACCTGACGGCGATTCACTACTCGCCGAGGTGATCGGCTTCCAAAACGGCGTGGCCTACGTGGTGCCCTACGAACATGTCGAAGAGGTTCATTCCGGAATGCGTGTGACCCACCTGGGCCGCGGCTTGATCACGCCGGTGGGCCGGGGGTTATTGGGACGCGTTGTGGATGGGCTGGGCCGGCCGATCGATGGCGGCGGTCCTCTACGCGGCTGTGAGCTGCGGCCGGTGCGGCGCGGCACACCGCCGCCGTTGACGCGGGCACGTATCTGCCAGCCATTCGGGACCGGCCTGCGCGTCCTCGACGGCCTGCTGACCTGCGGGCAGGGCCAGCGTCTCGGCATCTTCGCCGGCAGCGGCGTCGGCAAAAGTACACTGCTGGGTGAAATCGCCAAGGGATCACAGGCCGATGTAAATGTGCTGGTGCTGGTTGGTGAGCGCGGCCGGGAGGTGCGTTCCTTCCTGGAAGATTGCCTCGGTACGGAGGGGCTGAAGCGCTCGGTGGTGGTAGTGGCGACCTGCGATCAGGCGCCGCTGATGCGCGCCCGCGCGGCCCAGGTGGCGATCACGATGGCAGACTACTTCCGCGCCCATGGCGCCCATGTCCTGTTCATGCTTGACAGTTTGACGCGCCTGGCAATGGCCCAGCGCGAACTGGGCTTGGCCTTGGGCGAGCCGCCCAGCGCCCGTGGCTACACGCCCTCGGTATTTCAGGTGTTGGCCAACACGGTCGAGCAACTCGGCAATGCTGCGACAGGCAGTATCACCGGCATTCTCACGGTGCTAGTCGATGGCGATGACCTCGATGAGCCGATCGCCGACGCCGCACGCGGAATGCTCGATGGACACATTGTCCTCGATCGCCGCTTGGCCGAGCGCGGGCATTACCCGGCGGTTAATGTGGCGCGAAGCATCAGCCGTGTGGCCTGCGAGGTGACGGATGCGGGGCATCAACAGTCGGCCCGCAAACTGCGCGAGATCCTGGCCGTACACGCCGAGACCGAGGATCTCATCCGCATCGGCGCCTATGCCCGCGGCAGCAGCCCTCAAGTCGATCGCGCCATCGAGCTGATGCCGTCTGTGCTGGAGTTTTTACGGCAGAACATCGGCGAACACGCAACGCTTGCCCAGACACGCGAACGGATGGACCGCATCGCCGCCTTGTGGCCGTTCTGAGAAAGGGAGGATGAACCGCCAAGGATGCCAAGACCGAAAGAAGAGAAAATGATTCAAGCACGAACAGCAAAGAAGACAAATTAGACCTTTATTTGTTTTTGTGTTGATTCTTCCTTCTTGGCGCCTTGGCGGTTTGTTTATGAAACGATTCCGATTCCGTCTGGAGCGTGTACTGTCGCTAAAAGAGCAACGCGAGCGGCTGGCCGAGAAGCGGCAGCAGCAAGCGCGGGCGCGCTGGGAGGAAGCGCGGGCAGAATGTGTCCGCATCGAGGAAGAGCTGGCGCGCACGGCGGCGCGCGCCATGGAAAAGCTGCGTGAGGCCGCGATACTGGGAACATGGCAGAGCCATTATGAACAGGCGGCCCGTTTGGGAGAGTTGTTGGCGGCAGCGCAACGGCGGCTCGCCGAGGCCGAGAAGCTGTTGCAGGAAGCGAACCGCTTGCGTATACAGCTGGCCCGGGAAGTGGAGATGCTGCGCGATCTTCGTAGGAAAGAATGGCAAAATTACCAAAAAGAGGCGGCCCGGCAGCAACAGAACAAATTGGATGAGCTAGGATTGCAGCGCTGGCTGGCGGCGCGGTCCTCAATGCACAATGGCGAATGACAAACCAAACATCTTAAATGCTGCACTCTGCATTGGCGCGGAGGGAGATGGAGCATGAAAAAGTTACTGATCATCGGCATAACGAGTCTGATCCTGTTTGTGCTATCAGCTTCGGCATCCTATTTCTGGCAACAGAAGATGCGTTCTCACGCAGCGGATGGCAACGCGAAAGGTACGGAAACGACGGGCAAAGATGTACCGGCCTCCAAGGAAACGGTACGTTCTCACGCTCCGAGTGGGAACGAAAAGACGCCGAGCCGCGACGACAATGCACTGCGAGCAGCGGTACGACCGACTTACAACGCTGGTGCTGAGGAGATCGCCCGCATGACCAACGAGCTGCGTATGCGTCTGGCTGCTGTACGCGAGCGCGAGGAACAGCTGGCTGCCCGCAAAAAAATGATCGATTTGATTCAGGAAGATATTCGCGGCGAACGCACGGCGCTGGATGAACTGCGCACCCAGATCAAGAACGAATTGGAAGCCTTGAACGAAGCCATGGAAGGCGTCGAGAAACAGCGCGGCAGCCTCGATGAAGAGCGCCAGAAAATCAGCAAGAGCACTCAAGAGATGGAGGCGCGGATCGTGCAGCTGCAAAAGGAGGAACAGGAGAATTTGAAGAAGATGAGCGGCATGTACAATTCCATGTCGCCTGAAGTCGCGGCCAAGATCCTGCAAAATCTCGCGGACACGGGCAAGATGGATACAGCCGTCAAAGTACTTGGTCAGATGCAGGAGAGGCAGGCTGCGAAGGTTTTGGCGGAATTGACCGACGCCGGCCTGGCGGCGCAGCTGGTGGAAAAACTCAAAAGCCTGCGTCGCGCTTCGCCTCCAGCCGAGCCACGACCGTAAATTCCCCGAAGCGGGAGCTTACGTCTCTGAAACATCCCTCATACAGGTTCCCGCTGATCCTGTCTCATCACTGCCGTTCTTCCCCCCTCCCCTTGTAGAGGAGGGTTCGGGCAGAGGGGAAACCTTCATCCCCTTCCCCATAAGGAGAGAGAGGGGGGAAAGAGACAGTACCATCGGGATCTTGTATCAGGAGATGTAAGCCCCCGCTCCGATTTTGAAATTACAACTACGATTGCCGCTCGAATTATCCGCACATTCGGAACAATCCTCAAAGTTTCCTCAATTGCAAGTCGATAGCTTGAAGTACCCTGTCGCTGCGTCCACAAGAGTATCTCTTACAGACGCAGTAACAGGGTAAGAATCACGGTTCGGGGTGCGTAGATCATGTTCCCGTCCGAGAAACAGCCGCCGTCCACAAAGGCGATGCCGACCTGGCCGATCTTTTGCGCACTGGGCTTGGCAGCCATGATTGGCGGTCTTTGTCTGCCTGGTGCGTTCGCGCGCAAACTAGGGGAGCAAGAAGGTATCCCAAAAGGTATCCAAGGACCAACCGCAACGATCCCTGCGTCTCAGTCGCGTTCTCCGGCAGAGCCTGGGAACGGGAGGAAGGGTGCGCTGGAATATGAACCGCCTGACCTGCCGGAGATGGCGCCGCCTGGCCCCATATTGTTGCGCTTGGCTTTAGGAACTATTTTTGTACTTATACTCTGTATATTCACATTATGGGCCGGCAAGCGTTGGGTCCGTCCCCTGGCTGTGCCCGTAGGCGAGAACAGAAAGCTGCGTGTGCTGGAATCGTTGCCGCTGAGTGGACGCTGCTCGGTGTTTCTGCTCCAAGCGGGCGAAACGAATGTTCTTGTGGGCATCGATCCGGCGGGACTCAAGGCGCTTTTGCCGCTGCCGCAGTCTTTCGAGGGCGCGCTGGCGGAGCTGGAAAAAGAGGCGAAGCCGAACTTCGCAACCGTGTGTTCCCAAGCAAAGCTTGAGAACGAAGGAATGGAAAGAGGGGCGTCATGACGGACCCGATGTCGATGGTTGAACGCCTGAGCGACGCCGGGGGAATGCAAAATCTGTCTACACCGCTCCAGACGGCCTTGTTCCTCGGCGGATTGGTACTGCTGCCGACGCTCTTGGTGTGTCTGACCCCCTTCACACGCATCATCATCGTGTTGTCGTTCGTGCGCCGGGCAGTCACATCACAGGATATTCCGCCCAATACGGTCCTGTTAGGGCTGGCGCTATTTTTGACGCTATTTGTTATGGGGCCGACGCTCGATGAGATCAACGCCAAGGCCTTGACGCCGTATCTGGACAAGAAGATCAGCGGCAGCGAGGCCGTCCGTGCCGGCGGCATTTCTCTGCACCAGTTCATGCTCCGCAACACGCGGCGGCAAGACCTGGCGCTTTTCATCCACCTGGCTGGGTACAAATCCCTACAACAGCCGAGCGATACGCCCTGGCATGTCCTCGTTCCTGCTTATGTCGTCAGCGAGATGAAGACCGCATTCATCATGGGTTTTTGCATCTATATTCCGTTCCTGTTGGTGGATCTGGTTGTCGCCAGCATCCTCACAGCGATGGGCATGATGATGATGCCGCCTGTCATTGTCTCGGCACCGTTTAAAATCCTGCTGTTCGTGCTGGCCGACGGCTGGCATCTGGCGGCGCGGGCGTTGAGCGTGAGTTTCGGGTAATGAGGACTCCTTATGTCCATTGAACAGGTCGTTGAAATTAGCCGCGATTTGCTGTACACGGCCCTGCTCTTGACACTACCGACTTTGGCGGCCAGCCTCCTTGTCGGCCTTATTATCAGCATTTTGCAAGCCATCACCAGCATCCAGGAACAGACACTCACGTTTGTGCCGCGTCTGTTAGCTGCCGGCCTGGTCCTTGTTGTGGCGATGCCGTGGACCATGCAGATAGCCATCCATTTCACCATGCGCATGCTCGAACGAGCCGCGGAGGTGGGACGGTGATCGAACCGCTGGTGCTGTCGTTCGCTCTGATTCTGGCGCGAACCGGGGCATTCGTCGCAGCCCTGCCGCTGCTCGGCGGCAAGGCCACGCCACGCACCGTCAAGGTCGGCCTGGCCGCGGCCCTGGCCGTGCTGTATTTCCGGCTGCTGGGCAGCTCGGCGACGCCGCCAGTTCTTGCCGATAGTGAGCCGGTATCGTGGTTGGTTTTCGGTATCGTTCTGGGCAAGGAAGTCTTGCTCGGTGCCTTCCTTGGCTACGTGATGAGCCTGGTCCTTTTGCCGGTGCAGATTGCCGGTGATTATCTGGGGCAGGAGATGGGGCTGGCCCTGGCAACACAGACCGATCCGTCGGCGACAAACCCATCGCTGGTAATCAGCCAGCTTTTCCAGATGTTGGCCGGCTTGCTGTTCTTCGGGCTGAATGGGCATCATCTGTTCCTGGCCGCACTGCACAGCACGTTTTTGTACGTTCCTCTGGGCGGCCTCTCCCTCGTTCCTACGTTCCGTGTGGGAACGGCCATGGCAGCGATGATGGGAGGTCTCTCTTCGGCCCAGGAATGGGGCCTTGTGTTGGCTGCTCCGGTTGGTGCTCTCTTGTTTCTCGGTTCGATTGTCTTGGCCCTGATAAC
>JAJPHU010000307.1 GCA_021325115.1 Planctomycetota bacterium
AAGGAGACGATCGCATGGGCATCAACGCACCGCTTAACCGCAAACTACGCATGGGCCTGGTCGGCGGCGGCCAAGGCGCCTTCATTGGCAAAGTTCATAGCATCGCTGCCTGTCTCGACAATCGCGCCGTCCTTGTCGCCGGCGCACTCTCTTCCGATCCGGCCAAAGCCAAAGCCTCGGCCCCTGATTACGACATCGCTCCTGATCGCGCCTACGGCTCGTATCGGGAGATGATCGATGGCGAGCTGAAACTGCCCGCCGATCAGCGCATCGATTTTGTATCCATCGCCACGCCCAATCACACGCATTTTGAGATTGCCAAGGCGTTCGCTGAAGCAGGCTTCAACGTCGTCTGTGATAAACCAATGACATTCGACCTCGCTCAAGCCGAGGAGTTGGCCCAGATCGTGCAGAAGACGGGCGTGGTCTTTGCCGTCAGCCATAACTACACCGGCTATCCGCTGGTCCGTCAGGCCCGTGAGATGATTCAGGCCGGCGAGTTGGGCGAAATCAATGCCATCCGCGCCTTCTACATCCAGGGCTGGCTGCGGACACGGCTGGAAGCGACGGGGCAGAAACAGGCCGGCTGGCGCACGGACCCGCAAAAGTCCGGTGCGGCCGGCTGCTTCGGCGACATCGGCACGCACGCCTACAATCTCGGACGCTTCATCACTGGACTGTTGCCTGAGCAGATTTCCTGCCACCTGAAAGTATTCGAGCCAGGCCGCGCGCTTGACGATTACGGTACAGCTATCATTCGTTATCACAACGGGGCGCTGGGCACCGTCACCGCGTCGCAGATTTCGCATGGCCGGGAAAACGATCTCTGGATCGAGATTGACGGCACCAAGGGGGCATTGGAATGGCATCAAGAAGAGCCGAACAAGATGCTGCTGCGCAGCAATGGCAAGCCGTATCAAATGTACACCCGCGCCGGCGGACCTTACCTGGGCGATCTGGCCGGCCGCTCGACACGCCTTCCTGGCGGCCACCCAGAGGCGTTCTTTGAAGCCTTTGCCAATATTTACATAGCGGCATATCAAGATATGATAGCGCGCGCCAGTGGGCAGAAGTTTGACTATGCCCGCAGTCTTTACCCCAATGTCGCCGACGGCGTCGATGGCATGAACTTTATCGCTCAGTGCGTCGCCAGCTCGGCGGAGAACGGTGCGTGGAAGCCGTTGAAACATCCGCTGTGCCGTTCGTGAACAGCCTTGTTTCCCGAGCGGGGGCGTACCCCCCCTGAGACTTCCGCTCAGGGGGGGTACGCCCTCGCTCGGGAAATGGGGATTGAGACAGCGGAACCGGGGCATTGAAGAAACCTTCGTCGGGAGCTAGAATTGCGTTGATTGGTCAAGTGGCCTTCCGTGAGTCCGTGCCCAGTGAAGGGCCGGCGGATAGAAGGAGCAAGTCTGTGCAGATCAAAATCTCCGTGCGGCATGGACACCTCAGCGAGGAAATGCAGCGGTTCATCCGCGACAAAGCCGAAAAACTTTTACATTACTTCGAGCGTCTCACCATGATCGAGGTGACGGTGGACCTGAAGAAAGACCAAAAGCAGGTCGAATTTGTCGTGCAGGCCGAGCATAAACATGATTTCGTAGCCCGCGAGAACCATCCCGACCTGACAGCAGCAGTGGATCTGGTGCTGGACAAATTAGCGTTGCAGTTGCGTCGCTATAAAGAAAAGATTCAGGACCATCGCCGGACGCCCTCGGCCGGCAAGGTAGCCGGTACGCCCGCGGCGGAACCGTCCAGCGAGGAATGACGGAGGAACTGGCATGCGAATGTCCGACTTCGTGGTGCGCGAGGCCATTGTCCCGGACTTGCCTCCCACCAACAAGGAAGGCGTCATCCGCGCCATGGTCGAGAGCCTGCGGGCTGCCGGCCAGTTCCGCGGCGCCGATCTGGAAGACATTATCCGGGCCATTCTCAAACGCGAGTTCCTCGGCTCCACCGGCATTGGCCGAGGCGTCGCCATTCCCCATACCAAGCACAACAGCGTCGATCGCTTGGTTGGCACTGTCGCTGTCTCCCACAAGGGCATCGCTTTCGACAGCCTGGATGGGGAGCCGGTCTATGTCTTCGTCTTGCTCATCTCGCCGCAGGACCGCCCGGGCGATCATCTGCGCGCCTTGGAAAACGTCTCACGTTCCCTGCGCGATGATAACTTCGTCCGCGCCCTGCGCGGCGCTACGACACGGGAAGAAATCATTGCCCTGCTCGACAGGGCCGAACACTAAAAAATCTGTGATTCGGAAGCGTAAGCGACGCAAAGCAGCCGTTGCTTACGCTTCCGAATCGCAGACCCGGACTATGGATTGCCATGAATGATGCCCCCCTGCTACAAAAGGTGGTCATCACCAACCCGCAAGGATTCCATATGCGCCCAATGGCTGCCTTTGCGCAGCTGGCCTCGCGCTTTCAGAGCAGCGTCAAAGTCAGCCGCGAAGGACAAAGCGTCAACGGCAAAAGCATTCTCGATCTGATGCTGTTGGCCGCCGCCCAAGGGACCGAACTAACGCTTGAAGTTGCCGGGCCAGATGCCCAAGATGCTCTCGATGCCCTGGTAAAATTGCTCAAGACGCCGCCTACAGAGGAAGAAGCGTCCGAGCCGTCCATTTAGGACTAGCGGACCAATCTGAGCCGCAACCGTAAGGGAGCGAGAGGATATTACTGCTCCCTCACAGTCGTGGCTCAGATAGGAATTCGTCGCAACAGCTGCCTATGGAAATCAAACGCGGCATCGCTGTCTCTCCCGGCGTGGCCATCGGTCCCGCCTTGGTGCTGGACTCGGAATGGTTCCGCATTCCGCAACGTGTTATTCCTCCCAACCAGATCGACAGCGAGTGCCAGCGCCTACGCCAGGCCCTTGCCCAAGCTGCTGCCGAGACGCGTGCCAACCAGGAAGCAGTCACCGCCAAGCTTGGCCCGCAGTACGGTGCCATCTTCGCTGCCCACGCCCTTATGCTCACCGATCCAACGCTGGTGCAGGAGATCGAAGCGCTGGTCCGCAGCGATCACTTTGCCGTCGAGTATGCCGTCAGCCGTGTTATACGCCGCTATGCCAAGGCGCTGGAGAGCATTGAGGGCGGCTACCTCGCTGATCGCGTTGCTGACCTGTTCGACATTGAGAAACGCATCCTGCGTCATCTGCTCGGCCAGCGCCGCGAACAGTTGCGCGATCTGCGCGAGCCAGTCATTGTGCTCGCCCATGATCTGACGCCCAGCGAGACGGCAACGCTCGACCCGCAGCGTGTCCATGCCTTCGCCACCGAAGCCGGTGGACGGGCCAGTCATACCGCCATCGTCGCTGGCGTCCTCGATATCCCCGCGGTGGTTGGGCTAGGTCCGTTCATCACCGACGTTTCCGGCGGCGATCGCGTCATCGTGGATGGCCATCACGGCTTGCTCATCATCGATCCTGATGAGGAAACGCTGGGGCGTTACCAACACGCTCAGGCCAGTTTCCGCTCGCAGGCCAGCCAATTGGCTGAGCTGCGCTCTCTGCCAGCCCAGACGCGCGATGGTGTTCGCATCCTTATGCTGGGGAACATTGAATTCCCGCAGGAAAGCGCGTCCTGTCTGGAACATGGAGCGGAAGGCGTGGGCCTGTATCGCACCGAGTTTCTCTATCTCGGCCGGCAAACGCACCCGACCGAGGCCGAGCATCTGGAAGCGTATCTGACCGTGCTGCGGGCAATGGGGGCGAATCGCCCCGTGGTCATCCGTACCCTGGATCTGGGGGCGGACAAGTTCTTGCCTGGCGGGCCCGGCGGACGGCGAGCTTCTCCGGAACACAACCCTTTCTTGGGCTTGCGGAGCGTGCGGCTGTGTTTGCAAAATTTGACCTTGTTCAAAACGCAAATGCGTGCCATTCTGAGAGCGAGTGCTTTCGGCGACGTGCGCATCATGTTTCCCATGATTAGCACGCTGCTGGAGTTGCGCCAGTGCAAGATGATCCTGGCGGAGGTCAAAGAGGATCTGGAGGAAGAAGGGCTTGCCTTCAATCCTCGGATCCCGGTCGGCACCATGATTGAAGTGCCCTCGGCCGCGATTTTGGCCGAGCAATTGGCTCGTGAAGTGGACTTTTTTTCCATCGGCACCAACGACTTGATTCAATACACCTTGGCGGCTGATCGGAATAACGAAACCGTGTCCACACTGTACAGCCCGGGTGATCCAGCCGTTCTCCGCCTGATCGAGCGTGTGGTGCGGGCCGCCGCCCAATACAACATTGCCGTCAACGTTTGTGGCGAAATGAGCGGCGACCCCCTCTATACGATGTTGCTTCTGGGCATGGGGATACGTCAGCTGAGTGTGACACCGCACAGCATCCCCGCCATCAAACGCGTGATCCGCTCCGTGACGGTCGAGGAGTCCGTCACGGTGGCCCAAGAAGCCATGCGGCTGGAAACAGCCCGTGATGTAAACAATTATTTGCGGGAACGGACCCGACGGATTCT
>JAJPHU010000051.1 GCA_021325115.1 Planctomycetota bacterium
CGCATCAATAGTTGGGAAAAGGCGCAAGAGCTACGCTCCGGCAAGTACACGCTTTGGGACCACTGCTTCGAACTGCCGCATAAGCATCTGGAGGCCGACAAGACCATCCAGGACAGCGTGTCGGTCGGCCGTACCACGCACAAGCTGAAGGTGGGCGGCAATGACCAGTGGGAGATTTATGACTGGCCCGGCGGCTACGCCCAGCGCTTCGACGGCGTCGATAAAGGAGGGGGCGATCGTCCGGCGGACCTTCAGAAAATCTTTGAAGACAATAAGCGGACAGCCGCTCTCCGCATGGAACAAGAGGCACTGCCGAGCCTGCTTATTCAGGGCGAAAGCAACTGCCGGCACTTTGTCAGCGGCCATAAATTCACATTGGAGCGGCATTTCAACGCTGACGGCGGGCCGTATGTGCTGACCAGCGTATCGCATTGGGCACATATGACCAGCAACTACCGCGCCGGCGACTGGGGCACGTTCACCTACCAGAACAACTTCGCCTGTATCCCGCTAGCGCTGCCGTTCCGTCCGCCCCGAACAACCCCCAAACCAACGATCCATGGCAGCCAAACTGCCGTGGTAGTTGGGCCAGCCGGTGAAGAGATCTTCACCGACAAATACGGTCGAGTTAAGGTACAATTCCACTGGGACCGCGACGGCAAAAACGACGCCGACAGCTCTTGCTGGGTCCGCGTCGCCACCCTCTGGGCCGGCAAGCAATGGGGGATGATCCACATCCCTCGTATCGGCCAGGAAGTGATTGTCGATTTCCTGGAAGGCGATCCGGACAACCCCATCATCGTCGGCAGCGTTTACAATGCCGATCAGATGCCGCCCTACAAGCTCCCGGACAACAAGACGCAGAGCGGACTCAAGACACGCAGCTCCCTCAAGGGCGGCGACACCAATTTCAACGAATTACGCTTCGAGGACAAGAAAGGCTCCGAAGACATTTACTTCCATGCCGAAAAGGACTTCCACCGTGTGGTCGAACATGATGACGACCTGAAAGTCGGCAATGATCAGACCATCGAAATCAAAAACAATCGCACGGAGACGGTCAAAGAGGGGAACGAGAAAGTAACCATCGAGAAGGGCAATCGCACCGTCCAGATTAGCATGGGAAACGAGACGCTGCTGATTAAGCAGGGTAACCAGACAACCAAGCTCGATTTGGGTAAGAGCGAAACGGAGGCCATGCAGTCGATCGAGCTGAAAGTCGGCCAGAGCAGTGTCAAGCTGGACCAAACAGGCGTCACTATCAAGGGGATGCTCATTCAGATCGAAGGACAGATTCAGACGCAACTGAAAGGCACGATGACCCAGATCAACGGCTCAGCCATGGTGCAAGTACAGGGAGGTATTATTACGATCGGTTGAAGGAATGGCCCTACTTTTCCGTGCGTTAGCTGACCCAATGAGTCGGAAGCGTAAGCAATGGATAATGCGCGGTCGCTGACGCTTCCACCTCGTTGGACCAAATGATGGTGAGTGCCGCATGGAGGAGATTCTCTTGTTCCGTTGGTAAGGACTACCCCGAGCATATCGACCTGCATATACTTAAAGATGACCCAGCGCGAACCCTTGCAACAGGAGAAGGAGCCATGATACGCGTGTCGAGAGGATTGGTGCCTATAATGGCAGCGCTGGCATTCGGGACGGTGAGTGCAAGCGCCGGGCATGCTCAGGTGGTTTGTTATCAACCTGCCCCAATCGTGGCGGCTGCCCCGGCGGTGAGCTATTACACGCCGGCGCCGGTAGTCTCCTACTATGCTGCTCCCGCCCCGGCAGTGACTTATTATGCCCCGGCGCCGGTGGTTTCCTATTATGCCGCCCCTGCTCCCGTGTACACATCGTACTACGTCGCGCCCGCCGCAGTGACGACCTATCGCTATGGTCCGCTCGGCCGGCTCCGGTCCGTCCGAACTTACTACGGATACTAACATCCGTAATTTCTCCATCCTGCGGCGTTGATTCATCGTTTCCAGCGAAATGACAAATCAATGCCGCAGGGATGGCATTTTTTTCGTCTCGGCGCCACGGCCCCTCCTCGCTACAATCCGCCTCCGCTTCGGCTGTCCTGGCGCTCCGAATCGCGGGGCGACGCGGCCATACTCTCTCTTCTGGTTGAGGAGCCAATTCCATGCGTAGTGTACAGCGTCCTTTCCGGGCGATTCTTGGCTTGATCTTTTCCTGCATGCCGGCCTTGGCGCAGACGCCGCCGAGCGCCGCTCCTGCGGCCCCTGCGCAAACTGCCTCGGCCCCTGCGGCCAATGCGGTCGCCGCCACGGTCAACGGCCAGCCTATTCCGGAATCGGCCGTGCAGCGCTCGCTGCAACATGTGCCGCCCATCAAACACGCCGAGGCCCGGCCGCAAATCATCAATTTCCTTGTTGATCAGGTCCTGCTCGATCAATACCTGCTTCAACAGAAAATTGCCATCGATCCAAAGGACGTGGACAAAGCTGTCGAGGAGATGAAGGCCGAGCTTCAGAAACAGAAAAAGGATTTCGCCAAGGAACTACAAGAGATGAAGCTGACGGAAGCAGAGCTGCGCGAGCATATCGCCGCCGACATGCGCTGGGGCAAGTTCGCCGAAGAGCGGGCGACGGAAAAGGCATTAAAAGATCTATTTGAATCGCAGAAATATCTTTTTGACGGCAGCATGGTTCGTGCCCGCCACATTCTGCTGGCGGCTGACGCCAACGATGCCAAAGCTGGTGAACAGGTTGTAGCTCAGCTGCAAGCCATCAAGCAGGAGATCAACAAGCAAGTCGCCGACGGTCTGGCCAAACTACCGTCCGGAACGGACAATCTCACGCGCGAGAAGAAACGGCAAAGCCTGCTCGAGGACGCCTTCGCCGCTCAGGCTAAGGACAAATCGGCCTGCCCATCAGGAAAAGAGAAGGGCGGCGATGTCGATTGGTTCCAGGGCGTCGGCTTCATGGTCGAGCCGTTCTCGCGGGCCGCTTTCGCCTTGAAACCGTTCGAGATGTCCGAGCCGATCAAAACGCCGTTCGGCTACCACCTCATTCTGGTGACCGATCGCAAACCGGGCCGCGAGGTCAAATTCGAGGAAGTCAAGGAGTTGGTCAAGGAGCTGTACATTGCCCGTCTGCACGATAGTATCGTCGGCGCGGCGCGGCAAAATGCCAAGATTGTTGTCCACCCAGGGAAGTAATGGGTTCTCCAAATGGCAACGGCCCTCCCTGGTTGGGGAGGGCCGTTGATGAATTCCCGGCGATAACCTACTCTCGCCCGCGAAGGACTACCATGGGCCCTGGATGCTTAAC
>JAJPHU010000211.1 GCA_021325115.1 Planctomycetota bacterium
ACGGGCTGGCCCGCACGTTGTTCCGGACTCGCATAACGTGGCGTGAGGCTGCGAACCTGCGTGACGTCAGTGGCCGCCTGGAGCAGCTTCGCGGTCCCAAAATCCAGCAGTTTGGTTAGGCCATTCGCGTCGACGAGGATGTTCGAAGGCTTGAGATCGAGGTGGACAATTAAAGAGCGGTGCGCCGCTTCAACCGCGTTGCAAATCTCAATGAACAGGCGCAGACGCTCTGAGGCAGCGAGACCATGGCTGGTAACGAAATCGTCTAGGTGCTCGCCCTCGACATATTCCATCACGAGAAACGGCGCCCCTTGGGCCGATACCCCGCCATCGAGAAGTTTAGTGATATTGGGATGATTCAGCGAGGCCAGGATTTGCCGCTCGGCTTTAAAACGTTCAAGAAAGTAGGTGTCGGCGAGATGCGGGGCGAGCAGCTTAAGGGCCCCCAACTGGTGAAACCCAGCTCCAGTACGTTCAACAAGGAACACCGATGCCATTCCGCCGCTGCCCAGCGGCCGTAGAATGCGCCAACCACTGATTTGGATTGGGGCGATGGGATAGGACTGGGAGGAACAAGCGGCTTGTTCCGCGTCCGCCGCTGCCAATAGCGATTGGAGTTCGGCGAACAGCGACGGATCATTGGCGCACACCTTGTGCAGCCAGGAATCGCGCTCTTCTCTGGGTAAGGTAACCGCCTCCTCGAACATCTCTACGGCCCGGCTCCAATTGTCCATTTAGTACTAGTCAACTATAAAGGCGCAAAAAAGCAACCAAACGACTCGCTCTTCGGTGTTGAGTCATTCGCGCCGCGTTTTCCGCCTTTAATGGGCATGAAACGTTTTGTTGCCGCCCTCATCCTGGCTGCTTCTGCCGTGATACCCTCGCGTGCTGCGCTGGTGGAGGTAGGACTGGCCAGCTATGACCAGTTCATCCCTCAGGGGGCCGGGCCGGGAGTGAATGCGTTCGACGTCTTGAATCTCACAGGTGCCTTCGCGCTGCCTCCCGATGCGCCAGTGGATACTCCACTTACATTTCAAAATCTGATGCTGAGTGTCCACCAAAGTGGCGGTGGCACCCTGACGTATTCGCTCGGCAGCCTCGATCCCGGAGTGTTGCTCGATGTCAACGGCAACCCTGTTGTTCAGGTGCCGGATAGCAGCGCCTTTACATCGGCTACGCTGAGCGGAACGATTTCGCCGGCCGCATTTGTCCTGAACGGAACGGGCGTTACGGTTTCTCCGGCAAGCTTCACCGCGACGATCCTGCCCTCGAGCGGCCACCTGCTTCAAGTCGGCGACAGCGCAAACATTCTTATCAATGTCGTGCCGTCCCACAGCACTTCTGTTCCGGAGCCTGCAAGCATTGCATGTTTCGGACTTGGCCTGCTATTGCTTGCCTCGCGCAAGCTTCGAAAGACCGCGCTTCTCCTCGTTTCCGCGATCATGGCGCAGGGCGCAGTGACGCTTACTTCCGTGCCGGCGCCTTCGGCTGCACAACCCGGGGTAACCACTGTTACGCTTACCGGCAACGGTTTCCCGATCGGCACGATTTTGCCCTCCGGCGTGACGGTCACGATGACGCCTGTTTCGAGCGGCCCGGTCATGACGGCCACAGTTCAAAGCGTCTTTACGGCGGCAGGAGCAATGCGGCGCGTGGCGTTTAACTTCACAGGCGCCAATGTCACTACGCCTACTGCTTACACGGTTCGAATCTCTGGCGCGACTACCGCCAACGTCTCTTTCGCGAGCAGCAACGCGGCGCAGCTAGCGGTGAATCCGCCCGCAGCAATCAGCCTGAACCCCGGCGGCGGCACGCCCGGCGCTTCTCTCACCGTCGGCCTGACCGGAACTTATACAAACTTTCTCGACGGCGCCACGCAGGTAAGCTTCGGCACGGGGATAACGGTGAACTCATTGTCCGTCTCGAGTCCTACCACTGCGAGCGCTTCCATCACGATTTCCGCAGCCGCTGCCACTGGTCCCAATAGCGTCGTGGTCTCTACCGGCGCACAGCGGGCAACCAGCAGCTTCATCATCCAGACGAGCGGTGGCGCGCCGGTTGCCAATGCGGGGCCAAACTCGCCTGCCTTTTACAATGCGCTGTTTCAATTGGATGGCAGCGGATCAAGCGACCCCGCAGGGCGGTCCCTGACTTATCGTTGGACGCTGCTCAGCAAACCGTCCGGCAGCAACTCCGCCATTATCAATCCCGCGACTGCAAAACCAACCCTGCCGCTCGATCAATACGGAGCCTATGTGGTGCAGCTAGTGGTCAATAACGGCGTGCTGAACAGTAGCCCGTCGCAAATTACGATTACCGTGGCCCAGAATGGCGCGCCGACGCTAAACGCCATTCCGACGCAGACAATCGCGCTCGGTACGACCATGAATCTGCGGCTCACGGCGACAGACCCGGACCCGCAAGACACCCTGACTTACTACGTCGATTCCGCGCCGCAGGGCGCCGCCTTCAATCCGAGCCCCGTCATTCAATGGACCCCAACATCCACCGGCCAATACCCCTTCTCTGTTCATGTCGCCGACAGCGCGAACCACACCGATGCGAAAAATTTCATTGCCAACGTTGTGAAGAGCAATGGGCCGCCTAAACTAGGTGCGCTCTCGGATGTCACAATCCCGCTGGGCTCACAATTCCAGCAGACCCTGACCGCCACGACGCCAAATCCGGGCGATACGCTCACCTATTCCCTGCTGACAGGTCCCGACGGCATGACCCTTAGCGGGAACACCCTGAGCTGGACGCCAACGAGCCTTTCACAAGTAGGTACCGCGCTTGTGAAAGTACAGGTGACTAACTCCGAGAACCAGTCCGATGAAGGAGATTTGAATATCAACGTGACGGCGGTTCTGCCGCCTGTGGCTCAGAACGACCACTTCAGCGTGACGCTGAATAACACGCTCACCGTACCCGCTGCAGGTGTGCTCGCCAACGACAGCAGCCCGAATAATACCCCTCTCAGTGCGATTCTCGTCAGCGGCCCCGATAAGGGTACTCTCAGCTCGCTCAACTCAGATGGCAGCTTCAGTTACAGCGCCCCTGCGAACTATCCAGGCCCTACCTTCAGTCCTGTGCAGAAGTACGAGGCTGTGAGCAATGTGGGCGGAGCCAAACCGCCTCTGATCGTGGACCTGAATAAGGACGGCAAGCCGGACATGGTGGCTTTCACCTATGAAACGGGGCTGTCATCGCCTATTTACGGTATTAACGGAACTGACGGCTCGTTGCTTTGGACAGCTCCGCTGTCCGGTGGCTATGCGCTGCCCGTGTTTACCGGTTCGAGTTGCACGTCTTGGGGAGCTGTAAGCAGCGCGGGCGTTATGCCGGCGGCGGCAGACCTGGACGGAGATGGATACCCGGAAATCGTTTTTGCGGTCTCCTGCGGCAGCGACACCGATGACGGAGGCCTCCATGGCGGCGATCCATTCGAGCGGTACATTGCGCTGAGCGGACGCGATGGCAGTGTCAAATGGGTCAGCGAGCCATTGGGAACGCGCACCAGAGCCGTAAACACCTCTCAGGGAGCGCCGAGTGCCTCGGCTTTTACATCCGCCACCATTGCTGTGCTGCAGCCCGGTGAAACGCCGAGCCTCGTCGTTGCGGGTGTCTCGAACGATACTTGCGACAGCATAGTGTCAGGCGCACCATCGAATCAACGCTGCCGGTATGTCGTCATTCTGGATGGCGCAACGGGCAAGGTTCGCAGAAAAATGTATTCGCTGGCAAGCGAGTTCGCGACAAGAGTTGAAGTCAATTACGCCCCGCTGCGCTATCCGGCCGCAATTGTTTACGACCTGAAAGGCGACGGCAATCTGGAGATCGTGGCCGGCGGCAGCGTTTTCGATGCTAAAACGGGCGCTGTCCTTTGGGAGAACACCAGCCCGATTCTCGGAACCGCGCTCGCAAATCTCGATGGAGGTTCGGATACCGAAGTAATCATGGTGGACTCCGGCAGCGGAACGTACATTGCAAACATCAACGCCTACAAAGCCGACGGAACGCCACTTTGGACCGTGCCCGTTCCGACCACGACGGTGTGGGGCAGTCCCACGGCAGCGGATATCAACCAGGACGGTTTCCCGGAAGTGATGATTTCCGTATACAACCAGCTTTGGGCAATCAGCCATGACGGGCAGATACTCTGGATCAGCAACATCCCAAGCTCAGATTACGTGGATGACGGCTTCCACGCGACCGCTTATGATCTCGATAATACGGGCGTGCCGAAAGTGCTCTTGCAGAGCCGGCAAGCGCTCTATTTCCTTAATGGGACGAATGGAAATATTGAGTACAGCCTGCCGAGCACGAGTTTTGCGTCGTTCATACCTGCCTGGCCAACGGTAGCGGATCTGGGCGGCGACGGTCATGCCAAAGTAGTTGTTCAGGCCTCGCCCAATACTGCTGACGGACCCGGCGGCGGATACTTCGTCTATCAGGCGCAGAATAAGGATTGGCGGCCCGTGCATTACCTTCGCAGTCAATGGGCCGATTTTCCGGGCACGATCAACGACGACGGCTCGGTGCCATACCCGCAGGGGAGCGTTTTTGCCGACTTGCGCACGAATGTCTATGGCAACCCGGCGGAGTCTGCTTACGCATCAAACTTTATCGGAGCTACGCAAACCGAGTTCACCTACATGGCAGCAGCATCGGGCCTCCAGTCGCAACCCGCGACTGTGACCATCGATCTGTTCCCGGATAACCGGCCACCGCAGTTCACATCGATTGCTCCCACGCGATTCCAAATCAACGTCGGTTTCACATATCAGGCCGTTGCGGTGGATCCCGACCTCGGCGATACCGTTACGTACAGCCTCGCATTGAACGACCCCGGCAATTGCAACATCGACACAAACAGCGGGCTTCTGTCCTGCGGGCCGAACGGCAATCCCTGGGAGCGCATGATTATCGTGGCCACCGATAACCACGGCGCAAGCTCGTTCCAAACGCTCAACATGTCTCCGAGCACAGCGGGGACGGTGCCGTCGATTGTGGGACAAACGATTGACAGCGCTACCAACGCGATCACCCTTGCTGGCTACAGGGTGGGAACGGTCACGCAAATCTTCAACTCACAGCCGGCAGGCACCGTGTTATCGCAAGTTCCTGCGGCCGGTACGAGCGCCCTTCTTGGTGAACTGATTCGGCTTACGGTTTCGCAGGGTCCGGCTCCGGTAGTTGTGCCTGACGTCGTAGGCGAATCTCTGGGGCAGGCCAACACCGCACTTTCCGCTGCTGGTTTCACTGGCGTGGTAACGCCGGTCTTTTCGAACACGATCCCCGCGGGCCAAGTGATTAGTCAAAGCCCCGCCGCGGGTACGCTCATTTCGCCCGGTCTTGAGGATCTGACGGTTTCGGCCGGCAACGGCTTGTATCTGAAGCTCGCGGGCAATGTGACTTCAGCCGACACGCCGCTCGCCTTTACCGTGACTGCCCACGATGTTAACGGCAACACGACCGCCGCGCCGCCCTTGCAATACACGATTGCTTCTCTGTACCAGCCTTACGCCGGCTCGTTGCCTACGGTCAGCGGCAACACGATTGTGCCCGCATCGAACACACTCGGGACGTTCACAATCACTGCCACCGATCCCGCCACGGGGCGCAGCGTAAGCTCCTCGTTTGCCGTCACGTATGCGCACCATCAAGGGCTGCCTTCGATGATGGATGACTATGGGGCTCTGACACAGGCCATCGCAGATATCAACGACTACATCCGCCAGCTTCGAGTCGCGCTAGCCGCGAAGGATACGGCGCAGATGTCAACCATCATCGGCCAGATGGTGGCGCGCTGGAAGCAGGTGGACATTGGCGCATTGAAGTTCGATAACCCGATGGCGGTAGACCAGGGGTTCCCGCCCACAGCCGAGGACCTGCCGGGCTTAGGTCTCACGCCCTCGGCGGACGACATCCTCTATTCGAAGCTGTTGAACGATGCCGACGCAAAACTGCAGGCGTGGATCGCAGGGCTGAAGGCGCCCGATACGACCTTAGCGCAGCTCTCCCAACTGGCCGATGATTTCAACACCGCGGCCGCGAAGATCGAAGGTCTGCAGATCACCGAATGGGGCGGCGTGAACGCGCAGTCCACGATGACCGCCATTCTGTCGCAGCACATTGCCGCTTTTTACGATGCGCTGATGAACGAGATGGCCAAAGCGGCCGCAAACAACAGTCAGGGCAATGTTGTCATGCAGAAGATTGCGATGCGGAGGCTGGCAGGAAGAAGCCGGGGCGTTCACTTACGGCCCGCGTCCACTCTGGCCGAAGTGGCGGTGACCACAGCCACGCAATTCATCGTGGACAAGGTTTCCGATTACTTCTCGCAGACATACTCGAACGCCAAGCAATTCACAGCGGACGTGCTGGGGCAGGCAGCCTGGGCCGCGGCCGCTACCGCACTCGCCCAGCACTTGAGATCTCAGTTGAACGGGCAGGACGCGGCTACGGTGGCGGGAGCGTCTCTGTCCTTCCACGTTTTCAACTCCGCGCCTTCGTTTATCGAGTGCGACTGCGACATCCAACAACCGAATAACAACCAGGTTTACCTGATCGGCCCGGACATCCTTACGCCGATAACGCCCTTTATTAACGCGGTTCAAAGCGCCGTCAATTTCCGTAAGGCGGCGGGCTCCGCATCGGCGAAGAACTTCGACCAGGTCAAGAAGGCCTTCGACGATTTCCGCAACAAGCTCAACACGCTTGCGGCTTCGCTCGCAACGGCGGTGAACAACGCCGATCAACCGCCGAATGAGGTTGCCAACGGGTGCGTGATCCTGGGAGCGCCTTGCGGGGAGATCATCTACGATAACGGCTTCACCAGCGTGTACACCTACACCCCGCCGGACGGCTTTGCATCGTTGTCGGGTCTGCCGGTTCCCATTATCGTGCTGGTTTATGACAGCGCCACGGGCGCAGCGTTCTTCGATACGCCCGTGTTCTTCCCGACTAAGCAATAAGACGAGCGGGCCGCTGCCATGCGCGGCGGCCCGTCACTCATGACGAACTTGGTTACGCCTGATCGATCTCTTCATCGAGTTCAGCAAACAGCTCGGCAACCGGCAGCTCAATACGCGGCATATCCGTGGTCAAGATTTCTGCCAGTTCGCGTCTGCCTTCCCGCGTGTAGGACCAGGCGCGCTTGTTGCGCGGGTCCAGCAACCAGACGTGAGCCACGCCAAACTTCAAATACT
>JAJPHU010000175.1 GCA_021325115.1 Planctomycetota bacterium
CTACGAATTTGTCTTCAATCTCGAATATGCCCTTCGCAAAGCCGGCATCCGTGATAAGGCACCGATCACCTTCGTTACGGCCGAGCCGTTTGTCGGTCATTTTGGCATCGGCGGTCTGAAAGGGGCCCAGGAGATGACAGAGTGGTTCTTCCGCCATGTGGGCATTGACTGGGTGCTGGACGCGGTGCTGGAGAAAGTTACGCCAGGTGAGGTCCATTTCCGTCAGAGTCGGCGGTTCCGAGCAACGGGGAACAGTCAGGCCGAAGACCTGAGCGGCAAGAGCCTCCCCTTTAAGTATGCCATGATCATCCCACCGTTCCTCGGTGTTGAGGCGGTTCGTCGTTCAGGTTTGGGTAACGAGCGTGGCTTCATCGTGGTGGACGACTACTTCCGACACCTTCGCTACCCGAACATCTTTGCAGCAGGGGTGAGTGTGGCCGTGGCTCCGCCGGCCCCCTGCGCAGCCGGCTGTTCCGTACCGAAGACCGGTTACATCAGCGAGGTGATGGCCAAGTACGCTGCCGGCAACATCGCTGCCAGCATCGAGAGCAAGCCGCTCAAGCCCAAACCTACTACCGAAATCGACGCCAAGTGCATGCTGGATGCGGGCAACCAGGGAATCATCATGTACACCGACCGTGTCTACGCCCCCCGGCACCGGAAGTGGGAGGTGTTGGTCCCCGGCCCCTGGGCACACTGGATGAAGGTTTGTTTCGAGAAGTACTTCCTATGGAAGATGCGTACCGGTCGAGTCAATTGGCCGTGATAACGGGAGCATGCAATGAATGAATAAGCCTGGGAAGAGGGGCGGTGGGCGACCGTGAGGCCCATCGTCGAACCGAGAGGAGCATTGCTTGCGGCCCGGTCGTTCAGGATCGCCTGGATGCAAAAACCGAAGTGAAGGCCCTTACCACATGCTTCCGTTGCGGACATGGATCGGCCTGACGTACTTTGTAGAGGACGGGAGATTCAGCGTACATCGCCTTCGGGGAGGAGAGTTTTGCCATGCGCAACGTAATTTGTTGTGCATTTTGGCTATTCGCACGTCTCGTCGTGCCTCTTCGCTACCGCATCTGCGTTCACGGTTGGGAAAACATTCGCGGCTTGAAAAACCCTGTACTACTGTTGCCGAACCATCCGGGCTACCTTGACCCACTGCTCATCCTCGCTACTGTCTACGATACCTTCCGCCCGCGGCCGGTGCTCTACGAGGGTTTTTTCCCACGCCCGGTCCTCACCCTCCTGGTAAAGCTACTCGGTGCCGTGCCGGTCCCGGACCTTGATCGGCCCAGTCACAAGGCCCGGCGGCGCGCCGAACAGGCGGTGGCGGAAGCAATCGCGAGGCTGCGCCGGGGCGAAAACATCATGCTCTGGCCAGCCGGTCGAGTCCAGCGCGACGGCGTCGAGCGCCTCGGTGCCGCTCGGGCATCTGCGGAGATCCTGCGGGCTGTGCCCGAGGCGGCAGTTGTCCTTGTAAGGACGCGCGGCATGTGGGGCAGCAGGTTCACCTACGCCTGGTCCGGGGGACGGCCCCGACTGCTGTGGTCATCGGTGGTCGGCCTGCTCTTACTCTTGGCCAACCTGGTTGTCTTCATGCCGCGTCGGCGTCTCGATGTCACCGTCGAACTTTTCGACCGCACCACGTTGCCGGATCTGGAGCGTGATACAGTCAACCGCCGGTTTGAGGCTTGGTATAACGTTGGAGGGCCGGAGCGGCCGACCTACGTCCCGTACCACTTTCTCTTCGGTCCGCGGAGCTACGTGTTCCCGCCAGTGGCTGCGCCGGCCCAGGGCGCAATCGGCCCGGATTGGATCCGGCCCGAGATCCGCGATGCCATCGCTGAATTGCTCGCGGACAGGATAGGTCGCTTGCTGACCGCGGAAGAATTCCGACCCGAAACGCTGCTCGAAGATCTCGGCCTGGACAGCCTGCAGCGCATGGAGCTGGCGCTCGCTGTCGAACAGCGGTTCGGCTTCTCTGCCGATTCCTCTCCCACCACCGTCGGGCAGCTCCTGGCGCTGGCTCAAGGAGTGGTTGAGAAAGGGTTGTCGCGGCCGGCGCCGCCCGAGTGGTTTCGTCCGCCGACCGCCCCGGGGCCGCCCCGTATCCTGGGCAAGACGATCTCTGAGGCCTTCGTCACCCGTGCTCTCGCTACACCGTACGACATAGCTGCCGCAGACGATCTGGCGGGCGTCGTCTCCTATGAACGACTGCTTGTGGGCGCCTTGCTGATGGCACGTCGGTTCGCGGGACTGCCGGGGGCAAACGTCGGTCTGATGCTGCCCGCGTCGGTGGCTTGTGACATGATGCTGCTGGGGCTGTACCTGGCGGGCAAGCTGCCCGTGCTGCTCAACTGGACGACCGGTCCCGCCAACCTGCGCCACGCAGTCCAGTTGACCCGCCTCACGCACGTGATCACGTCGAGACGGCTGCGTGATCGCCTCGGCCTGGAGCTGGAGGGCGTGCAGTTCCTGGATGTAGAGGACTTGCATCGCCAGTTGGGCTGGTTCGAGCGGCTGTGCTCGCTGCTGACGGTGCGCTGGCTGCCCGGCAGAGTTTGCAAACAGGTGCCACACGGAGCGTCCGACTCGCCAGCTGTGGTCCTGTTCACTTCCGGTTCCGAGAAGGCGCCCAAGGCGGTGCCATTGACGCATCGGAATGTCCTGAGCAACCAGCGCAGTGCCCTGGAAGCACTGGTGGTGACGGCGCGTGATGCAGTCCTCGGTTTCTTGCCGATGTTCCACAGTTTCGGTTTCACGATGACAGGGCTGCTGCCGCTCCTGGCCGGCGTCCGGGTTGTCCACCACCCCGACCCTACGGACGCTGGCGGCCTGGCACGCAAGGTCGGCGCTTACCGGCCGAGCATCCTCGTCGGGACACCAGCCTTTATCGATCACCTGTTCGAGCGGGCCCGCCCGGCTGAACTGGACTCCTTGCGAATGATCATCGTCGGCGCGGAGAAGTGCCCACCTGCCCTCTTTGAGAAAGCCCAGCGCGTGGTGCCACAGGCTCAGCTGCTGGAGGGGTACGGAGTCACCGAGTGTTCGCCGGTAGTGGCGACGAACCTGCCGGAAGCCAACCGGCCCGGTAGTGTGGGCCGGCCGCTCCTTGGCGTCGAAGTTCGCGTCGTGGACCTGGAAACCAGGGACACCCTGCCGCCGGGCAAGATGGGGATGCTGCTGGTCAGCGGTCCTTCGGTTTTCCCCGGCTATCTGGAGGAGGAGGTGTCTCCCTTTGTGGAGCGCGAGGGGAAACGCTGGTACATCACTGGCGACCTGGTGGAGATCGACCGAGACGGATTCATCTATTTCTGCGGGCGGCTCAAGCGTTTCTTGAAGGCGGGCGGTGAGATGATCTCGCTGCCGGCCCTGGAGGAACCGTTTTCCCGGCTGTATCCACCGACCGAAGCCGGGCCGCGGGTGGCGGTCGAGGGGGTGGAAACCGAGGGCGGCCGTAAGATCGTCCTGTTCACGACCGAGCCTATCACGCTCAGGGACGCCAACGCCCTGCTGCAGAAGGAGGGGCTGCACGGCGTAATGCGGCTGGACGAGGTGCGCCGGCTAGACAAGATCCCTGTGCTTGGGACAGGCAAGGCCGATTACCGGACGTTGCGCACGATGGTCGTGGAACGTAAGCCGGCACCGACGGAGAGTCAGTCAGTGAAACCGATTCGACTGATAACCACTGACGATGGAACAAGGAAAGCGCCCATTCCGCATGAACAGAAGGATCCGTAGCTGATGACGCGCGCGGACTGTCTTTTTCCCTCTCGGCTTCGACCGCCGCGCCGCTCTCGGGGCCAGTCCCAACGCCGGGAAGGCGCCGCTGGGCCTGTTGACCGCCTGTGGTTGTTTGCCTCAGTCAAAATAGGGATGCCGGCCCCGATACGAGGCTGATCTGATTATCTACGAGCTGCACGTCTGCGGTTTTACCAACTACCCCAGCTCCGGCATCAGTCCCGACCGGCCGGGGCATCTATCTTGGAGTCATCGACAAGATCTCTTACCTGCAGGAGATGAGCGTGACGACAGTCGAGTTGATACCTATCTTCCAGTTCGATCCTCAGGAGGGGAACTATGCTCGTCGTCCTCCCCTACAAGAGGAGGAAGTCGGTCAGTGGTACCGCATAATCGACACGAGCCGGAAAAGTTCGGACGACTTTCGCAAACCCGGCCAGGAGGTGCCACTCAACTCGCGGGCCTATGTCGTTGGATCCCGCTCCGTAGTGGTGTTGGTACGGTAGGCCGACGGCCTGCGGGGAAGTGGACTTCACACTTTTGTCCGACCCAGGATCCGTGTCAGCGGGCACGTAGAGTGTTCGTGAGGCCGGGGGGGACAGTACTTCCGGCCGTATTCGCTGAGGCGAAACGAGAACGCCAGCCACTCCTTCCGGGGAATAAGCTTCATGAGGTCCTGTTCGATCTTATCGGGATCCGTCTGGTCGGTCAGGTCCAGCACGCGCGCCAACCGGCGGACGTGCGTGTCTATCGCGATTCCCTCGACAACACCGTAGCCAGCCCCCAGAACAATGTTGGCAGTCTTCCGGCCCACTCCTGGAATGCGCAGCATGTCATCCATGGTCCGCGGGACTTGACCCTGAAAGGTAGTCTGGAGAAAGTGAGCTGCCTCCAGAATACGCTTCGCTTTCTCCCTGAAATAGCCGGTCGGCCTGATGTCCTGTTCCAGCTCTTTACGATCCGCATGCACATAATCGTCCAGGGTTCGATATTTGCGGAAGAGTTTCTCGGTCACTTCGTTAACCTTCTTGTCGGTACAGCGAGCGGAGAGCATGACCGCCACCAGCAATTCCCAGGGGGTGGAATACCGCAGCGTGATCTTCCCTTGCGGGACAAGTTGCTTCAGGGCTTGCACGATCTTCCGAGCATTCCGCCTCCGCCTCGCGAGCTGTGTCCTGGAGTGCCGGGTGTCCATCAGACCTCCTTCCGGTTTTCTATTGACCTTCGTTCGGACCATTACTATCGAACGGTCATGCTATTGTCGTCGTTCAGCTCCACGTGCGTGGCAAACGGAGCCCCGAGGGTGTTCAAGAGATCGTACAGCCACTTTGCATCTGCCTTTGAGATCCGCGTCAGCCGGAACCGCCGAGACTGAAAGGGGATTAGCCGCGCCTCCACGAGCTTGCCTTCGTGGGGATCGACCTTGACCAGGTACATCAGAGCCAGGTCACCTCGGAATCGTTCGTATCCACCGATCCCCTCGTAGTCATTAAGGAAGTCCCCGCAACCGTAAAGGATCAAGTGTTCTTGGTAGACTTCTACGGCTTTGATGTGATGCGATGAATGGCCATGAACGATATCCACTCCACCCTCGATGAGCCAGTGGGCAAATTGGACTTGCTCGTCGGGTACCTCGTACCCCCAGTTGGGGCCCCAGTGGATCGATGCGACGGTTACGTCGCCGGGCTTTTTGGCATGGTGGAGCCGGCGTGCCACGCTTTGGGCGGCCTCTTCGGAAAGTTCGTGCAACAGGTTGACGCCTGGCCGGTCCTCGGTGGCGCCCCACTCCGTGGGGATGCCGCTGGTAGGCGAGCCGAGCGCGAAGACGAGCACGTCCCCCTCGGCCGCCACTTCGAGCACGGCGGGGGAGGCAGCTTCACCCGCGTTCCTCCCCGCACCGGCATGGCCCACGCCCGCCGCGTCCAGCGTTCGCAGTGTCTCCTCCAGTCCAGGATAGCCCCAGTCCAGCACATGATTGTTGGCCAGGCAGCAGCAGTCGATATGGGCCACGGTAAGGCAGCTGATATTGCTCGGGTGCATGCGGTAGTTGATGCCCTTGCCAGGCCAGTAGTCCTCGCTGGCAGTGATGGCTGTCTCCAGATTGATAATCCGCACATCCGGTGCGGCTCGCTGCAATTCGGCCAATGCGTCCCCCCAGACGTACGCGTAGTCCACCGGCCGGGCGATCGGACCATGGAGATGCTCGGCCAGCCGCACGTATGCGCGGGCGTCGCGCACATCGGACTCGTACAGCACCGGGTTGCCGGGATGAGGCAAGACCTGATCGATGCCTCTACCGGTCATCACGTCCCCACAAAGGAACAGGCAAATCGGTCTTGCTTGCTTCAACTCCACTCTCTGCACTCCTCCGAACTTCTCACCTTTCTCCATCGAACGAGCAATCGTTCCCCCGCAATCAAGGTTACGGTTTCTTGTGCCAACCCATCTCCTGCCAGAACCGGGTGGCGTCCTCCAGCGACCCCCTCTTGTCTCTGGACCAATCGTCGTCCTGAAGTCGGCAGACGAATCGCTCTTCGGGTGCGATCCAGGCCACTTCGGCTACCTTGCCTCCTTCAAGATCCCTGGCAGAAGTGTAAATGTGCAGGCCGGGGAAAGGGACAAAGGGCAGGGTCAGCTCCTTGAAGAGCGTCGCATGACCGTCGTGAGTAAACACGCGGAAGTACAGTTCGGCTTTGTACATTGGAGTCAACTTCCTCCTTGAGACGATAAGAGGGAACTAACTTCTGCAGACGGCGGAAGGAGAAGAGGATCCGGGGGCAGACAATACTCGCACGGACTTCTCTCGCGCCAGTTTCCGGACATCAATGCGGGTAATACGATTCGGAGGCGATGATGGAAAATGAGGCGACGAACCGGGGTTTCTGCTTCTCGAACACTCAGCCGTAATCCTCCGTGTCCATGCCATCGAAGTACTCTAGCAGGTGCGTTGACCTGGATGCCGAGTTTCTCCCACTCCGCCGGATCGACGACCAGCGGTTTGGCCTCCGGGAAGTCCTTCCGGAACAGTTTTTTGATCGTGTTACGCTGCAATCCCATCGTCATTCGATCGCTGACGATGCAGTCGATCAAAGGAAAATCCTGTCCCAGAGCCTCCCTTCGGCTCAGGTTGATCGGTGTTCGTGTAAGTTGATCGGTGTTCGTGTAATTTTAAGTAAGAAGGCTGTGGACCTCCCCTGCAAAAGCGCTGGTTCCTCTAGCCGTCGACCTTCTGCCCACAGTATAACACTATACTCGCAAAGACTGTGCCGTTAAGGTCTCGGTCAAGCCGCCTTCGCTAACATTAGTGCGGCTGTCGGACAAAATATCCGGAGATCAACAAAACGGCCCAGCAAAACATCCGGCAACCCGGCGTAGCCCCGCAGCGTAGTCGGCTTATTTGCAGGACGACTGCGCCAAAACGCCCACCTCGGACAGAATCGCACACCACTGGCCGCCGTCTTTCTCTGTGAGTCATCCTGTCTTCCTGTACCGCACGACCGTCCAGTGAATGACAAGTAGCGGCCCGTTCCTACTTTTCCGTTTGGCGGGATAGGAAGCCCATGGCGAACATTCTCATTGGTACGACCTTTGCGATCTCCCTCATCGCCATCGAAAGCTACTTCCTCACATGGCTATGTGAGGGGACAAGGAGC
>JAJPHU010000141.1 GCA_021325115.1 Planctomycetota bacterium
AGATGGGTGATGAGCACGCTCGGCGCATCGACGACGGTGAAGCCGCCCAGTTCGGCGCGCTGGCGGTCATTGTCGCTGATCCAGCGAGCCGGCAAACCGAAGGCCGGATCCTTCGTCGCTTCGCCGTCCAGGGCGATGTTTGTCTTGGCAGGCTCGATGGCCAACAGGCGTTCGGGCCGCAGTTGTCCGCGTGCAACTTCTCGACCTCCAATAAGGATACGATAAGTGTTGGATTCCAGTTGGATATTATCGCGCAGACGGATCGGCGGTACCCATAATCCATCCTTCCGTGCCAGATCACGGCGCAGACCGGACACCCGATCGAGCAAACCGTTGCCGCGGCGCGGATCGACCAGCGGAATGAGGCGGGCGCCGACTTCGACAGTGGCCCGGTCGATTTGCAGGAAGTCATCGAGGTGGATTCTATGGACATCTTCATTTCCACGCTCCGCGTGGGAACGACCGGGACCGGCAAGCGGAGTTGCATCAGTGCCCCGAGTGGCAGTCTCTGGGGCCGTTGACGCTACCCCGCTCGCTGTCAGACGCCGTGCACTGTAGTAAAGCAGCCCGGCCAGGATGGCAAACGGCAGTGGAGGAAGGCCCGGCGCCAGCGCCAGGACAAGCAGAATCAGGGCACCAACAAATAGTGGCCGAGGGTTCATCATCACCTGAGTACCAATTTCCACCCCCAGGCTCGTCTGTGTCGTCGCCTTGGTCACCAACATGCCGGAGGCCGTGGCAATAATCAGGGCCGGAATCTGTGAGACCAAGCCATCGCCGATTGAAAGGATCGAATATGTCCGGAAAGATTGAGCAAACCCCAAGTTGCGGCTCAGGCCAATGATGAAACCGCCGACGAGGTTGATGGCAGTGATGATGAGGCCGGCGATGGCGTCGCCGCGGACGAACTTGCTAGCGCCGTCCATCGCTCCGTAGAACTCGGCCTCGCGGAGTAATTGTTGGCGGCGGCGGCGCGCCTCATTTTCATCGATGGCGCCAGAATTCAGCTCGGCGTCGATGGCCACCTGCTTGCCGGGCAGGGCATCAAGAGTGAAGCGTGCCGCTACTTCCGAGATACGGCCGGCCCCTTTGGTGATAACCACGAACTGAATGATGATGAGGATAAGAAAAATCACCAGGCCGACGACAAGGCTGCCGCCGACCACGAAGTTGCCGAAAGTAGAAACGATGTGTCCGGCGCTGCCTTTGAGCAAAATCAGCCGCGTCGTGGCAACGTTGAGGGCGAGCCGAAACAGCGTCAAAAGCAACAGCAGCGAAGGAAACACCGAGAAATCGAGCGGCTTGGTAGCCCCCAGTGTGACCAGGAGCAACAGGATGGTCAAACCAAGGTTCAACGCCAAGAGCAGATCAAGAAGCGGCGGTGGCAGCGGTACCAGCAGTACCACCAGCACGGCCAATAGCGCGACGGAGAGCACCAACTCGCTCCGCTGCCCCAGCGCATTCCCCAATGGAGCTTGGGAACGATCCGAAAGCATCATTGCTCTCGACATAAGATTTCTCGGGGGCGCTTACGCGACCCCGCTCGCCTGAATCACGCTAATCCTCGTAACCGATACACGTAAGCCAACACCTCGGCGATGGCTTGATAGAGCGCCGCCGGGATCTCCTGGCCGACTTGCACCGCTTTGTAAAGCGCCTGTGCCACCGGCTTGCGTTCCACGACCGGCACGCCATGTCGCCGGGCCGTCTCGACGATGCGGCGAGCGACGTGGCCGGCGCCCTTGGCCACGACGCGTGGAGCGCCCAAAGCCCCCTTGTCGTAACGCAGAGCAATGGCCAGGTGAATCGGGTTCGTGACTACCACGGTGGCTCGTGGCACCTCGCGCATCATGCGTCGCTGACTCAGCTCCCGCGCCAGTTTACGGATGCGGAGCTTGATGTGCGGATCGCCTTCTTCCCGTTTGATCTCTTCTTTCAGTTCCTCGCGTGTCATGCGCAGCGATGCCTCGAAGCGCAGGCGCTGCAAGATATAATCGGCCGCTCCGACGAGAAGGAAAACGGCGGCGACGGCCAGACTCAAAAGTAACACCATGTCCCACGTTTGCGCAGCGGCGCTGGGTAAGTCCTGCTGCTGGAACGCCGCCAGCCGGGCGAAACGCCTTTTCGTCAGCACCACGGCCAGCACGAGAGTCAACGTTACTTTCGTCGTGGCCGCGCCGCCGCGCAGCAGTGCGGGCAGCGAAAACATCCGTCTCAGTCCCGCCGCCGGATCGATGCGCTCCCAGTTCGGCGCCGCCAGCGCCGGCAAGACCCGAAAACCGGCCTGGCCCACCGTCACGCCGAGAGAAACCACGAACAACAGGCCAAATAAGACTTCTAAGAGTTGCATTCCTCTCATCAGGAAGCAGGTCAGCAGCTCGCGTGTCTGGTGCGGTCCCAGATCGTGGACAGAGCTGCACAGCATTCCGTAACGCACTGCCTCTAACAGTTCCGCCCCCATGCCGCGCGAACCAAACCACAGTACGCCCACTGCGGCCAAGAGCAGCAGTCCCGCCGCCAGTTCCATGCTGATAACCACGCGGCCTTGCGCGCGTGCTTCTTCACGCCGACGCGGCGTCGGGGCTTCCGTCCGTGAATGGCCGAGGTCTTCCGCCATGAGATCACACCAATCGTTCCAGCAAAGTGCTCATGTGGGCGATACAGCGCATCACAGCGAAGATGAAATCCGGTAACAGCACAAACAAAGCGGCCAGGCCGATG
>JAJPHU010000370.1 GCA_021325115.1 Planctomycetota bacterium
CCAGTCGCCCGTCGTTTCCGCCCGTGCCAAGCAGCGGAAAGTAGCTTGGCCCTTCTTCTCCCAGCGCGAAGCACGTGTCCAACCACGGCACGATTTCGTCGGCCAGTTTCGATCGGCACCGCGCGAGGAGCCAATCTTTCTCCTCTTTTTTGGGCTTTTTCTTGGGCACGAAAGTACGAATGCGGGCAATGGTATCACGATATAAGGCGAGCCGATCCGTTGTGGAGGCGGCTATCTTGTCGAGCGGTTCGGCGCCGCTCTCATAGAACCCACTACCCCCGTTCCACGGTGCGACGATCGGCGTGGGATGATAGCGTTCCAGGAAAAACTCCGTCAGCCGGTCGCGGTCGAAGGAACTGTGCAGACAGGCTGCTTGGCCGCCCCATGACAGGCGAGCGTCTGGATCGACCTGTTCGGCAACGAGGCGAAAGATGCCCAGCGCCTTCAGATAACTCATCAACGGTTCGGGGGTACAGCCGGTTAAAACAATCTCAGGCATTCAGAGTCTCCTTTTGGCTCGCGCGCACGTCCGCAGCCCGCAACAAAGCTTCCAGATACGCTAAACGGAAGGGTCCAAGTCGCGCCAACAGTTGGAGTGCGTTTGCAGTCCACGAACGCTCCCCGCCCAGACGCATCGGTGACAAATCGAGAGGACCTTCGTTCCATGTCTGTCCGGCACCGAGAGAGACGGTCGGCAACGTATCGCCATGATGGACGCCAAGAGCGAATAGTCGATCGTTTTCCGGAGGCGGTTCCTCACCCGGCAAAGCGCGGATGACCAAGCGAACCTTGCCGTGATGAGCAGCGATCAGATATGCGGCCGCGAACGGCATTCCGGTTTGCAGAGAGGCAAGCGTCGAAGCCAATTCGTGGCGGAAGAATTTGCGGCCGTGGCGGAGCCGTGTCTTCACGCCCGATTTCGCCCATAATTGATCGGCCGCGAGAGTGGGATTGGCGGAACGCATCCCACTCTGAAACGCGGGATGCGCCTTGCCCACGTCATGCCAGCGCGCCGCTTTCTCAAGTAACCTATTCCACTCATCTCCCAGATCGCCAAGAGAACGGAGTATCGTTTCCAATTCGTCGCAAACGTCGTTGGTATGCTGTTCGATGGTCAACGGCGGCCCGGCGGAAAGAGGATCGTCGCCAGCGCCCTCTTCCGCCTTCATGTCCGATGGGGCCAGCGAGGTTACCGGATCTGTCGCTTCCGGATTCCAACCGAACTCCTCACTATATCCGCCTGCGGAAACGGGTAGCAAAACCTCTAATCCTGGGCGCAGTCGTTTCGGGTCGAGCTTGACCCATTGCTCCTCAAGGTGGTCCCAGAGGTAACCGACGCCGCGTTTCCTCTCGGCCAACGTTTTTAAAAAATCCCGTGCTTGACCAATCGGCACGCTACAAAGTTCGCGGCGATAGGGCGAGGGTTCGTCTTTTGTCGGACCTCCATCGGGCAGGGCACGCCAGAACACATGCACGTCGCTGTCTGGATCGTCGCCGCGGACAAAACGCTGAATGTCGATGTCGTTGCCGGAAAGATCAGGCGTTGTATCGAACAGGTCGAGCAAATCGCGGCGACGAAGAACGTGGTAATGCTCCAAAGGAAGAGTGATGTTCGCCCTTCTCTTGAACTCGTCGAGATCTTGGGGAGCAACACTCTTTCCCTCCAGTTTCTGCAACTGTTGGCGACAAAAGTCCAGGTCGGCGGCGGAGTATGGCAGCGAGAGTTTTTCTCCCACATCGATCCAAAACACCCGACCAGGTCCATCGTCGCCAGTACGGTTACAACGGCCCATGCGCTGCACAAGGCTCGCCCACGGAGCCAGTTCGGTTACCAGCGTCCGGGCGGAAATGTCTACCCCCGCCTCAACAACTTGGGTTGCAACAATAATTCGGTCCTCCGCTGCCTGTTGAAGTTGAACATTTAATCTTTCTCGTTCTTCCGGACGGAACCGAGAATGAACAAGCAGAACGTTTTTTGGGGCTGCCTTATTCTTCTTGATTGCCGCATACACGGCCTTGGCCCGATCGACGGTATTGAACACAGCGAGCGTTTGCGTGCCCTTCTCATGCCTGCTCACAATTTCCGAGGCCGCTTCTTTTCCGTCTTTAGTCGTCGTTATGCCGAGGCAGGTCAGCGTCTTAACGGCTGTCATCCGCTTGCGCAGCGGAGGAGCGGAATCGTAGTCCGCTGCGTCTAACTCGAGCGCAGCCACGGAGAATTTGCCGCGAAAATCGATAGTCTCCAGCCAAGCAGGTTCAAGGGTCGCCGACATCCACACGGATGGACAGGGACCAAACGTGCCCAGTGTTTGCCGCAATCCAGCGAGTTGAGCCGACGTGCTCACCCCGCTGCCCATCAGTTGCGGCTCGTCGAACACCCACAAGCAGTCGTTATTGAGCAACCCGAAGTCGATGGGCCAGTGGAACCGTCGTGCCGCATAACCGCGATTGAGCGCCCGTGACAGAAGCATGTCTTGCGTGCCGATCAGTACTGCTGGTTTCTCCGGATGCAGAAACCATTGTTCTGTATCGATTCCACCCATGAGGACGTGGATGGGGACGTCAAGCTCCAGATTTTTGATCCATTCCTTCGCTGCACGCTCCGATTGCTCGACCAGCACGCGCATCGGCAGACAATAAACCAGCCGTCGCGGCGTACCTGCCTTTTTCGACATCCACCGCCAAAGCCAACCAAGAATAGCGGTTGCCGTTTTGCCGGCCCCTGTTGGGACACGTAACAAGTGTGGCAGTTGGTCGGCTTCGGCGAACTGTTGCTGATAAGGGTACGGGTCACAACTCCTTGTTGCCGTTCGGAAGAACTCATTGAAGGAACACGTCATTGGTCATACTCCTACTATTACGTTCTTCGCATCGGCGTCTCTGCTGGGTGGCTGTCTCAAGGGTGTGGACCCACCTCGAACGCCACGGAATGATCACGCCTAATCCCGCCATAAATTGACCCCATCATATAACCGCAATCTCAACTATGCAAAGTCGGTAGCAGACAAGATACAAAAAATC
>JAJPHU010000344.1 GCA_021325115.1 Planctomycetota bacterium
CACAAAGGGGGAGGGAGAAAAGAACAGACCGATTCAACCGTCCCCAGTATAACACGCCAAAATCGAGAGGACATCCCCCGCGCAAGATTGCTCTGGCATTTTGGCGGTGAATGTGCGATGGTTGGCGGCGAATGTTCGGTCGGGGGTCACGGTCCGGCCGTAGCCTGTGGAGGGGAACAGATGCAACCAAGAACGTCTGTTCGACAACCCATCATCGCTGGCGCTCGGCAGCAACATTTGTCAGAGTTGCTGCGGCAGTGGCGGCGGCAGCCACGCAAACGCGCGCCGCTCTTATTTTGGACCCTCATTTTATTGGCACTGATGAGTGATAGCGGCTTGCTTGTCCTTATCACTCGGTTCCTGGGCGTTTGGGGTTCTTCTGCGCTGCCGATCGAGTGCTTGGCTTACGAAGACCGACCCCGGGAACACCTTGCCGCGCGGCAAGCGCTGTATTGGAGCTTGCTGACAGCAGGTTTCTTCATGGCAGCTGCTGTGTTCCGATTGCGGCGGCCGCAGTGGCGCCGCCACTTCTTGTTCGCAGGATTGCTGGCCGGTCTCGGCTGTCTGGGCTGGTCGGCGGCAGCGCTTCTTGGTCAAGCCATCCCGGAGGGCGCGGCGCCCCTCGGCACGGCAAGCCAGGGAATTCTCTGGTCTGCCGCCTTGGTTATGGGTTTGGGGCTTTTCTTCGCCGTGCTTTTCCGTGATACTTTTCTCGCTCTGACGGGTGCTCTGGTATCCGGCCTCGGTTTCCTTGCCGCCCATCATTGGCCGTTGGCCTGCGCCGGGCCATGGCCGCCACTACTGCAAGGAATTGTCGGCGACAGCTATTTGTATGTACCTGTGTTGCTGTTGTTGTCGGCTTATGCAGTGTTGGCGTTGGCTTGGGGTACGGCCGCCCTCATGCTGGCGCAGATTGTCGGGACCGCACCAAGCAGCGAGCGTCTGCACCGGCTGGCCGCCCTCTGCCTTTGGTCGATTCGTCTCGCTGTGCTGCTGCTGACGGCCAGCGCACTGCTGGATGGTTGGCGAACGCTTTCTCATCTCCTCGATCCCACGCAGAATGGAGAAATGCCCGGCTGGAACGCGCAAGCGCTGGGCACATTCCTTGTATTGCCCAGCTGCATTGCTCTTCTCTATGCACGGTGGCGCGGTTGGCTTCCACCGTTCCATCTGCTGGCTGCAGTGGTGCTCGGCTTCGCGTTCGTGGCGATGATGGGGCAGGTCATCGCGCGGTGGAGGGCCGGCGATTTGACCATCGATACTGCTCTCGCTGCCGATATCGGTTTCTATGAGGCGGGACTTTTCTCGCTCAGCTTGGCCGTCCATGCCGCGCTGCGCTATTACTTCGGCAAGCAACGCATTCTGGAAGCAGGTAAAGATGATGGATAAAAAGGAGGGGATAAGGAATAGGCCGAGCCAAAAAGGGGCCGTGCACCTTTACGATCCAGCAGAGTGTAAAGGTACACGGCCCCTTTTTCCTTCTTTGTTTTATCCCTTTAACAAGGTGCGCAAATCACGCTCTCCCTTTTGGGAAGCCAGGGCAATCTGATGCAGGGCCGCTGCAGAGCGCGGCGCGGCGGCCTGACATTGGGTGGCAAGACGAGTCGCTTCGCTCTCTGCCTCAGCCAGACGCAAGGCGATTTTTTCCAGCACAGTCTGGCGGTCCTCCGGCGGCAGCTGCCGTGCTTGCTCGATCAAGTGTAAACTGACGATCCGCGTGTAAAACTGCGACCATTGTTCTAATCGCTCGCTATTATCCACTAGCTTGCGGGCCTCGCCATGGATCTCATCCGCCAACTGCGCCAGACGTAGGACGCGTTCTTTCACCGTCTCCACGCGTAGACTATTGTTCAAGCGATGCTCCAGTTTGGCCTGTTCGATCCGTGAGAGGTCGGGTGGTGCGACAGGATTGCGCGGCCAGGACCACCAGGCGAATGCAAACACCAATAAGGAAGCGGCCAACGTAAACGCCAGCGACAACTTGCGAAGAGCGCGTTCCTTTTTGAACGGAGGAAGAAGGAAAGCGGAAGGATGAACGAGAATATTTTGTTTCTTTTTTCTGCCTTCCGCCTTCAGTCTTTCGAGAAACAGCTCTTTGGCTGTCGAGGAGGGAACGGACAGTTGGGGAATTAGCCGTTCCATCTGGATCAAGCGGCGCTGCCAGGCGCGGCAAGCAGGGCACTGAGCCAGGTGGTTCTGGATTTCGGCCGGCGGTTGTTCGGGACGTTCGGCCGCCAGCAGACGCCGCTGAATGACCGTGCAGTTCACGACCTCTCCCTTTCTCAGAAGTCAGAAGGCCCAGGTCAGAAATCAGCCTGTTTTTTATCCTCTGCCCTTGGACTTCTGGCCTCGGACCTCTGTTCCCGACGAGGAGCCAGTAGGCTCAGCAATTTCTGTCGGGCCTTGAAGACGCGCCACCGCGCAGTTTCCTCGGTCAAGTCCAACACCTCGGCAATTTGCCGGAACGATAATCCTTCCTCAACACGCAACAGCAGGGCAGCGCGAAACTCCGTCGGCAGACGCTGGATGGCCCGCCCCAGGTCTTGCAGCAATTCGGCGCTGATGGCCTCTTCGAGCGGACCGTATTGCGAGTCCGGCACATCCTCAGGCAACGGTTGGCGACGGTGAGCCGAGGCTCGGCACTGATTGGCATAGTTGTTATGGGCGATACAAAACAACCAGGCGCGGAAATTCGTGCCAGCCTGAAACTTTTTCAGTCCGGCGAACGCTTTTAGAAAACTCTCCTGGACCAGATCCTCGGCCGTGTGCTGATCGCGTGTCAGGCGATACAGCCAGCGATAAAGGCGGTCCCAATAGCGCTCCACCAACTGGGCGAAGGCCAGACGATCTCCCTGTTGAGCGGCGACGATGAGTCGATGCTCGTCGGCGAGACCATCTTGGCTGGTATCGAAGGACGCCACACGCATCGCTCCTTGTCTGGAAGGTAAAACCCCGTTGTGGCCGCATCGTTGGCGCGAACGGCCCCTTGAGTTAGTATAAAAGCTTGAGTTAGTATAAAAGAGTAGGAAGCCAGGGAGGGGTGGCAGAGCGGCCGATTGCGCTGGTCTTGAAAACCAGAGACGTCGTAAGACGTTCGCGGGTTCGAATCCCGCCCCCTCCGCTTTGCAAATCGATGCAGACTGAGGCGGACCGGTGCGAGAAACGCCGCTTTTGTCGGGGTTTCTCGCGTTTTCTAGCCTCCGGATTTCCCTGTCTGTCTTCCCGTTTTCGGTGCAATCTGGCGCGGATGGAGACACCTCCGGTACAAGGCGAACGGCACCGTTTTTTCGGCACCTCTGGGCACCTTCTTGCCCTTAAGCCTCCCGTGTAGCGGATGATCTCCTGGGCAACTGTGCCAGTTTCAAAAACGGTGAACCGGTGAACGGTTACGAAAAAATCTTCTGACGGCGTGGCCCGAATGGGATACAATAACGCCCATTGGAGTTCGGCAGTCTCGGCGAACCCAGGGGACATCCACGATGAAGCAGGCCGATCTGGCGCAACTTTCGACTCATTGGTCGAACATCTTTCGCGCGCGCGAGGCCAAGGGTGATGCAGCTATGGCGGCGCGCAACGCTCTGTTGCTGCGCTATATCGAAGTAGTGATGCGCTATCTGCGGGCCGTGCTACGCGATCAAGACGCGATCGATCAGGTGTGCAGCAATTTTGCTCTGCGTGTCCTGGAGTCCGATCGCCTTTTTCAACATGCCAATCCCCAGCGCGGCCGCTTCCGTGATTATCTCAAAGCTGTCTTGCAGCACATGATTGCCGATTATTACCGGGAGAAGTCGCGCCAAAACAAGAAGTTCCAGCACCTGAGTAGTGAACACGAGTTGGCGGCCCCGGCTGCGCCTTCGGAGGAACACGACCAGGACTTTGTGCGCTACTGGCGCGAAGAGCTAATCAAATGGGTCTGGCGCCAACTGGAACAAAGAGACCAGAAGACGGGGCAGAGATACGCCGTGCTGCTGCGACTCCAGGGGAAAAAACCCAAGATGCGCTCGGCGCAATTAGCAGAGCTATTATCGGTCAAATTGGGCCGGTCGTTCACGGCGGCGGGAGTGCGGCAGCTTCTCCATCGCGGCCGAGAGTTGTTTGGCGAACTACTCGTCGCCGAAACGGCGCGGTCCCTACAAGTCGACCCGAGCGATCCGGAGGGAAACGCTCGGGTCGAACAAGAGCTGATCGACCTTGGCCTGCTGTTTTCCTATTGCAAGAAAGCGCTGGAGCGCTGCCGTTCTCCATCCTCTGAGCCGCGACCGTAAGGAGCGAGGGCAAGGCCGCTCCTTGGGGCGCGGCTCAGAGGATAGCTATTCCTCAACCGTCAGCGAGGCACAGATGGCTCGCAGGACTGGCTCGTATTGCTCCAGCTCCAGATCGTTACATTGGCACAAGATCAAGAGAACACCGTCCGCGCTGTAGATGCTCCGTGTCCAGCAGGTGTTGGTCAGGTCGAGGCTGATGAATTGAATGTCGTGGCCAACAGCCATTTGCCCGGCGAGTGTATCGACTTTTGCTTGCACTTCCAGAGTAGGATACTCGTCTTTGAGCGCGTCGAGGACGGCGGCAACTATCTCTTCCGTGGTCGCGCCGCTTTGATCGCAGGTCAGTGTCAGGAACGCCGTTCCAGGACTTTGCAGCAGCACTGTCCAGCCATCGATGCTCTCCTCACGGCTGAGCTGCCAATCATCGGGGTAATCAAAGGAAACACCGTCGGCCTGATAGTGCTGTGTCATGGTCCCCTACTCTGGTTTAGTAGTTTTGCGGCGGGTGGCGGGTCTCGCTCCGCTTGCCCCACCCTGCAAAGCACCTGTACGCTCATGCCCTCCTCACATTCGTTGGCAGCGTAGACGCGCAAGATCAAGCGCGGCCACGGCAGTTTTACCGGCGCCTCCAGCGTCGCCTGAAAGCGGCCATCCCTCTCTATACATTCACTCGCCATCAGGACGAAGCGATTGGCCCGTTCGTGATTGGAAAGCATCACCCGGTCGCGTGCTGCCGATGCAGCGGGGGGCATCGGTTCCAGATCCGCAGGAACGCTGTTCACCGTGCGTTCCAGGGTCAGCCGCACATGCGCGCCGGCCAATCGCTTCGGTAGTTTCCCACTCACGATCCATTTTTGGCCGGGAGAGATAGTTTTTTCCGTATTCACTTCGACATCTTCCGGCATCTTCGGCAGACGCAACGCCGGATCGCCCAGCAGCAAAAACATTTCCAGGTGCTCCTGGCGCTGCGTTGCTTGCGAGATGGTCCTGTTTCCGTCCACGGCGTCGAGCAGAGCGAACGTGAAAGCGTCGATCTTGCCGTGGGCGATGCCCTTTTTGAGGGCCAGCCAGCTATCGCCGAGCCGCTCCGGCGGCGTCTGAGCGAAAGTGGACTCGAACAAACCATCCGCCGCTAATTGTACCATTGCAGCAAAGCAGATGCCGTGCGAACCAATGACAGCCGCGGGACCATTGGCATTGCGCATCGCCGCGAGGCCGTAGCCCTCGCCCTCGTCGCCCTGGAGCTGGCAGCCGTTGCAGCCGAATGTGATAAATACCCCTTTGCCTTGCCTGATGCACAGCTGCGACCAGTCGTCGCGGTCGAGATAGCGCGCGCGGCCGCCGTACAATCCTTCGGCATTGGAATGCCCCAGGTATAGAGTGAACGCCTCGCCATCCTGGACATACTGCAAGGCGCATTGGTGCAGGCGGTCGTCAGGCAGACAGAAACGCGACTGCGGATTGCTGTAGATTGCTCGTCCCGTCCAGATCGGCGCCATCCGGGCGAAGCGAGCCAGAGCCAGACTCTCGACCAGGCGATCGACCAGTGGATTGTAGGCAGGAATGCCCGCGAGAATGGTCAGACGCCGCCGCCATCCCCCCCTTACTCCCCCTCTTTCGGGGGGGACAAGGGGGGGGATGCGTTCATATTCAAGCGTTTTGGCGACCATGCCGTGTGCTTCCTCTTCGCTCCGCGCCGGGAAACGGCCCACAGCCACAGCGGGCAAACGGCCGTCGTCGAGACAACCATAGCCATTGTCGCTGGGCTGCCCCTTCATGCGGCCGATCGTACCGGACAGAGCCGGCAACACCTTGCTCTCCGACTCATGCAACTGTCCAGCTTCCAGAGCGCCGACGAGCAGGACATACGACGGCCCCTTGTAATCGCGGCAAAGTTTGTTGATATGCTCACGCAATTTACGTCCCTGGCCGGCGCGGATGTCGTCGCGGCTGAGAACATCCGTGGTTTGCACGACGACGACACGCAATCCCTGGTTTTGGCGCTGGCGGCACAGCGGCTCAACAGCCTGGCGAAAAGCAGGAGCGGTCGCGACGATCCACTGTGCTTCTTCGGCCACGGCGCCCGCCGGCCAAACGACGATCCCCAGTACGGCCACAGCCCACTCTGAGCGGAACATGCGCTCCTCCTTCTGCGTGGGTTGTATCATGCCGCCTACCTGGCTCGCAAGGCGAGCGAGAGCCGCATCAGCGCCAAAAACTGATTGCGGTCTTTA
>JAJPHU010000365.1 GCA_021325115.1 Planctomycetota bacterium
AACGATCCCAACGATCGCCGCGCTCTGAACGTGCTGGCGGAATTGTTCCCCCAGCGCACGGTGATCGGCATTCACGCCGTCGATCTGGTCTTGGGGCTGGGCACATTGCATTGTTTGACATTGCAGGAACCGGCATAGCACATGAACCTTATCTTCCAACTCGGTCCTTTTATTTTGCTACTGTTGGCCATTGCCTTGATGCCGTTGGTGCATGGGCACTTTTGGGAGCGCAATTGTAACAAAGCTCTGGTGACACTTCTGTTAACGGCGCCGGCGGTTGTCTGGCTGCTTTTGCAGGGCCAGCCCGGCTGGCATCATTTAGGGCACGCCCTGCATGAATATATGCAATTCATCCTGTTACTGGGGACGCTTTATCTCGTTTCCGGCATCGTGGTAATTCACGGCGATCTACCGAGCACCCCCTTAGGCAACATGCTTTGGCTGGCCCTGGGGGCAGTGCTGGCCAACGTGATCGGCACCACCGGAGCGAGCATGTTGCTGATTCGTCCGCTCTTGCGAGCCAATCATCACCGTAAACACAATCATCATATACCAATATTTTTTATCTTTATAGTATCCAATTGCGGCGGCTTGCTCTCGCCGGTGGGCGATCCGCCGTTGTTGTTGGGGTTCCTGAGCGGAGTAGACTTTTTTTGGACGCTGCGTCTTTGGCCGCACTGGCTGGCGGTCAACGGACTGGTGCTGCTCGTCTTTTTCCTTTGGGACGTGCAGGCACGACGATTGGATGCGCGGCAGGAACCAACCCTGGTTAGGCGCGAACGCCATCCTCTACGCGTCGAGGGAGGGGTGCTGGGAACGCTTTTCGCAGCGGCCGTGGTGGCGACACTGCTGCTGCAAGCGCCGGCGGTCGCTCAGCGCTTTGGGATAAATTGGCCGGATTGGGGCAGTATAGGGATTCTGGCGTTGTTGGCTGTCTTGGCGTTGTGGGCCGTTCACCGTCCGGGCCGCCAGGCGCGTGTGCTGGTGTGGGAGCCGATGTTCGAGGTGGCCATTTTGTTCGCCGGCATTTTCGTGACCATGACGCCGGCTTTGATGTTGCTGGCTGCTCTGCCGCCGGTAGCATGGACGCCAGCGCAATTACTCTGGACTGCCGGCGGACTGTCCAGCGTATTGGACAACGCGCCAACGTATCTGACCTTCGCCACCCTCGCCGACCCCGGCGGCCCCGCGGCCCTGGCGGCGGCGCAGCCGAGGCTGCTCGAAGCTCTCAGCTGCGGAGCGGTATGGATGGGCGCCTTGACCTACATCGGCAACGGACCCAATTTCCTCATCCGCGGCATCGCCGAACACATGGGCTATCCGATGCCATCCTTTTTCGGTTATCTGGTGTATTCCTTGGCGGTGCTACCGCCGGTGTTCGCCGCAGCGACGTTGCTGTTCTTCTGGTAGGGCCGCATTACTGCTTTGTTGTTATGGTAATAGGCCCCCTGCCATGGACCATCAGGTTAATACTCTGTCCAGGACGAACGATGATAGTGCGAGCCTTGATGGCTTGGCGGCCGCCAACGATGGGGAACGAGCGAACTTCGCCATTAGGTCCGCGGATCGTCACCAGTTCGGTTGGTCCTGCCGGCTCAGTGACGGTAACTTCCACTGGCGCGGCTTCTTCGCGCACCACCCGCGGCGTCGGCCGGCGATAGACAGCAACTGGAGGTGCCGCATGCTCGGCCGCTTGATAGGTGCTCTGGATTTTCATCGTAGCCTGGAACATGCGGTCGCCGGGATAGATGCCGAAAGGCGGCAGGCCGCGGAGATTATACGAGGCGGGAGTACCCGGAGCGGGAACGTGGCCGGAGGCAGACGTTTGCGCTCGGGCCGCCGGAGCGGTGAACAGCAGCCCTATCAGCAGGGCGATTCCTGGGGCGATCCAACGCGCACGGTAAAACATGGCATCAGCCCTTTCGCGTCCTGGCCGGACCACGAAAACGCAAGCCGCGCGCTGCACGGAAGGTCGATCCTACGTTCGCTCCCTGCCTGGAGGAGAGAGAGCCGTCTTTGCGGTCCAGGCAGGTTAGCCGGCCAGAGTGGGATGGTTCGTGTCCAACGTACAGACGCCGTGGAAACCAAGGGCAATCGTCGTCACACTCTTCCGCTTCCCGCGGAATGGTCCGGACCTTCCGTGCCCACCCATTCTCGCCGTAGTGCTTCCCTTCACCACAACTTTATTATATCGGCCAAGGAGAGTTTCTGTATCAACTTTTTTTAGTGAACGGAAGACGAAGAGCCGGTGTCGGGTGCTCTTCGGGATATTGGCGAACGGGGGTGCGTCAGCCCCCAGAAAGTTTTCTTATTCCCTCTCCCCCTTTGTGGGGAGGGAACAGCCCCCTGGCACATAAGCTCCTCCTATATGCCAAAATCGAGAGAGACACCCGCCGATGTCCGCCGGCTGATGGATGGGATTTCCAACTGGCGGACACCGGTCCTTCGCCTCTTGGGGGAGGCCGTTGCTGTGGAGCTGCTACGCCGAACGTTTGTTGACAGAAGGAAAGAGCGGTGACTCGGCGGGACAAACAGAGGTGCAGGCGGCCGGCCTGGATTGAAAAAGCGGCGAACGACAAAGGTGCAAGCGGTCTAGCCAGTATTCCGCGACGACGGCCAACGTGCGCAGGCCATAGGTCAGGCTGCGGCGAAAATTGATGCTGCTGGCTTCAGGGAAATAACGCACCGGGACCGGAATATCGCCCAGACGATAACCCAGGCGCACGGCCTGGACGAGGAATTGCGTATCGAACACGAAGTCATCGGAGTTGCGCTCAAAGGCGATGCGCTCCAAGACCTCACGGCGGTAGACCCGGAAACCGCTGTGGAAATCACCCAGATTTTGGCCGAGCGCCAGGTTTTCCACCAGGGTGAGGAAGCGGTTGCTGATGTATTTGTATATCGGCATGCCGCCAGCGAGTGCCTCGTGGCGCGTACGGATACGGCTGCCCAAGACGATGTCGCAGATGCCTAATTCGAGGATGCCAACCGCATGCGGGACCACCCGGCTATCATACTGGTAGTCTGGATGGATCATAACGACGATGTCGGCACCGTGTTCCAGAGCAAGGCGGTAGCAGGTCTTCTGGTTGCCGCCGTAGCCCCGGTTCTCCGGATGAGCAATGACAGTCAGCCCCATCTCACGGGCCAGGGAGACCGTGTTGTCTTTGCTGGCGTCGTCGACGAGGATCACCTCATCGACGGAGCCGGGAGGAATGTCGGCCAAGGTGGCGGCCAACGTCTGTTCGGCGTTGTAAGCCGGCATGACCGCGATGACCTTGTGTTTGCGCTGCGGCAGCTGGACGCCATCGGGCCGAAGGATCGTCTTCACATGAAACACGGCCTTTTTCTCCACTGCGGATATCTCCTTTCTCTTTAGGCGGCTGGGCGCGAAGAGGCGCCGGCATCGAACGCGGAAGAAGCAACAGCGGTCGTTGCCTGGGCCAGGTCCCAACGACACTTGGCCCAGAACAGCAAGAGAGTCAGCACGCCCCCCCCCAGGAGCGTCGGCGGGGCTAGCAGCAATGGCGGCTCCCGGAAGTAAAAGCGGTTCACCAGGGTAGCCCAGGCATAAAGCAGGAAGATCACCGCAACGGCCAGGGTCATCCGGACCAGGAAGCGCTCGTCGGCCGTGACTCGGATTCCCCCGTTGCGCAACAGGAGAAAGAACAGCGGCATAAGTGGGATGAAATAGCGTCCTTGCGGCCCTTCGATCCGATTGCTCGCTGGCGGGTTCCACCAGACGTAGAGGGCGGTCAAGATCATCGTGGTACTCAAGAAAACGATAGCCGAGCCAACCCCCCACAGTCTCCAGGGCAGCTCGCCGTGCCGGCGATCGGCCACCGCCAACAGGGCCAGGAAAAAGAGGTAGATCAGTCCTGTCAGGGGGTTCAGGGGCGTATCCAGGCAGCCGAGGGCGAATAGAGATGTAAGCCAACAACCTCCGTAATTGGCGATATTGCTGAGGAAGATCCAGAGAAATTCCCGCGGATGAGTCAGAATAAAATGGATCTGACCGCTCTTGGAGATTGGCATGTCGCGAAGCCGATGCGGGTCGAGAATAAACGGGCGGGTCAAGGCGACGGAAGTTGCCAGACCGACCGCGGCGACGGCCAAGACAAGAGCACCAATCCACCAATAACGGCGACGCGAGCCGACCTGTTCCGGCGCGATGCCAAAATACAAAAAGATCAGGACCGTATAAGGAAATTTCGTCAACGCAGTAGCGAACATCAGCGCCAACAACAGCCCCACAACTAGAAAAGGCAGCTGGCCCTTGTTGAAAGACAGAGCCAAGCGAAGCAGAGCCGCAACCAGGACCAGAGAAAGTCCGATGGTCGGTCCATCGGCTGACACCGAGGCGAACTGCTGCACAGTCAGAGGAAGCAAGGCAACGGCGCCGAACAGCAGCTTGCCGAGGGGCGTCAGGCGGATAGCCAGCATCACACAGAGGACGCCGAAGACCAGACTGCCCAACCGACCAGCATAGAAGAGCGGCAAAGGTGGAAGGTGCAGCCAGTGGGCCAGACGGATCCCCGCTGCCTGAGGCAAATAAGGCAAGAAGGTGTAAATGGAAACCTGGGCCAGCGAAGCCGGACGCTCTTCTCCGCTCCAGTGCAGCTGGAGCAATTCGCGGGAATCCTGCCACATCCAGCGCGCCTCCGAGTTCTGCCAGAACCGGGAGGACCGTTCGATTACCGGCAAAAGTTCCAGGGGCACGGTTGTTCCCGCCCAGCCTTCGCTATCGTGGGCAGGCAGCAGATGGCCTTTGGCAACATCGTAAGCATGCAGGAAATGCACATTTTCATCAGGGGCCTGGGCAGGAGGCAGGCTAAAGAGGAAAATCAGCCCGAAGAGCGCCAAAAGCAACCCAAAGCGGTACTCGATTCCCTCGAGAGGCGGGCACCGCAAAGCCAGCGGCCTCACGAGATGAGCAGGGTTCACACGCTATCTCCTGGCTGAGAACAGGCCGGCTCGCCGTCCAGACGGCAGATCCTGTCGAGTTTTATCGGCCGTTCTTGGGTGACCCATCAGAAATTCCCTCACTTCCTTCGGTGAACCTCTTTCTTTGATGATTCCGGCTCGCGTTTACCGATGACAACAAGATGTGGGGCATCAGCTTTCTGTTCGGTGGCTGATCTGTCGGTGGCTTTTGCGAACGCAACGGGGAGTTATCTGTCATGCCAGATCGTCGCCATTGGCGTCTCTATCTCGCCGTTGGCCTGTTGTTGGCCGTTGGCGTTTTTCTCTCGCTCAGCGTGTTCGATTCTGTTTCCACCACCACATCTGTGGCCACGACAGCCTCCTTGCCCTTCTCCCTCCAAAGAGAGGAGAAGGGGGGGGCCGCCAATCGTTTGGGGCCGCTTGGCGGCGCGATTGCCTACGAGCTGCGGCAGGCATTGGGCGCTGCGGTGTACGTATTCCTGGTGGGTTGGTTTGTCGTCTTGGTGCGTTTGGTGCTGCGGCGAAGCTGGCTCGGTTGGTCGCTGCGCTCGCTGGGCTGGCTGTTTCTGGTTCCCTGCGCGGCTGTGCTGGCCGAGCGCTGGCCGGCACTGGCCCCTCCAGGGGCATTGCCTCCGCTCGGTAGCGGTGGCAGCATTGGCGCCTGGCTAAAAGACTGGCTGGAACAGGCGTTTCCACCAATGGGCCAGGATCTCCTCCTCGGCGGTTGTCTCGTGTTCGGCGTCATCTTGACGATGGATGTCGAGCTGCGGTTGCTGCTGCGATGGCTGTGGCGGCAGTTCCGTCCCTATCTGAAACTGCCGACCCTGGGGAACCGCCTGCACCGATTTATCTTTTCGCGCCCAACGATCTATCGGGCAAAAGACGCAGAGCGTCCGCATTTGCGTTCTCACACTCTGCAGGGGAATGAGGAGGATGAGGAACCCGCAAATGATGCCAAGATCATTCCCATTCATCATCACAATGAGATTGTCCCGGCGAATGGGGAGATTGCCTCCGCGAGCGGGGCCGCGTTAGTGTCCCGAGGGCGTCTTCGGAGGGCGCTAACGCACCCTCGCTCGCCAGCCGTCTCGGATCGGGAACGCTTCGCCGATTACGAATTGCCGTCGTTGAAACTCCTGGAAGATGCGCAGCCGTTCGATTACCGCGCCCATGATCAACAGCTGCGGCAGCGGGCCGCGCTTCTGGAAAGAACCTTCACCGATTTTGATCTCAACGTCCAGGTCGTCGGCATCAACACCGGGCCGGTCGTCACGCAGTTCGAGATTGCCCTGGAAAAAGGGTTGCGCGTCCACAAAGTTACACGCTTGGCCGAAGACATCGCCATCAGTTTGAAGGTGCCCAGCGTCCGTATTGTGGCGCCGATCCCCGGCAAAAACACAGTCGGTGTCGAGATACCCAACGAGCTGCGCGCCGACGTGCGGTTGAAAGAAGTTCTTCTGGCCTCCGCCAACAAGTCCGCCAACTTCAAGATTCCGTTGTTTCTGGGCAAAGACAGCGAAGGCCGGCCGCTGGTCCACGACCTCGCCGACATGCCGCATCTGCTCATCGCTGGCACCACGGGCACCGGCAAATCGGTATGTCTGAATACCATCATCCTCAGCATTCTGATGACACGGCGGCCCGATGAAGTGAAGATGATTATGCTCGATCCCAAGGGCGGCGTGGAGATGGAGGTGTACGGCAAAATCCCGCACCTGATGCACCCCATTGTCACCGACATGAAGAAATCTGAGGCTATCCTCGCCTGGGCCGTGGACAAGATGGAGGAGCGCTACGACCTGCTGCGCCGCGCCCGCGTCCGCAACATCGCCGGCTACAACGAGCTGAAACCCGACGAAATTCTCCGCCGTGTCAAGCCGGAAGACGACGAAGAACGTAAACAAATCCCGCTGCACATGCCGTATATTGTCATCATCATCGACGAAATGGCGGATCTGATGTTGCAAATGAAAAGAGAGGTCGAAGGGCACATTATCCGCCTGGCCCAGAAATCACGGGCAGCGGGAATACACTTGGTCGTAGCCACACAGAAACCGACGGTCGATGTGATTACCGGACTCATCAAGTCGAACCTGCCGTCGCGGATCTGCTTCAAGGTGACGAACAAGACCGATAGCCGCGTCGTCCTGGATGCGATGGGGGCGGATAAACTGCTAGGCAAGGGTGACATGCTGTTTTTACCGCCGGGCACCAGTGACCTGGTCCGCGCCCAGGGCACTTACGCCAGTGATAAGGAGATACAAGCGGTCGTTCATGTCCTGGAGTCGGAGCCGTGCTACACTCCGGAATTAATGCAATTGGAGGTTAACGACAAAGGCGGTCCTCTGAGCGAGCGCCTGGGCAAGCGCGAAGACGAACTGTACGAAGCGGCCATCGAAATCATTTTGCGCGAAGGGCGGGGCAGCGTATCGTTGTTGCAGCGCGCACTCGGTATCGGCTACGGTCGTGCGGCGCGACTGATCGATTTCATGGCGGAGGACGGTATTGTTGGTGGCTACAACGGCAGCAATGCGCGGGAAGTGTTGTACACGCCGGAACAGTGGGCAGCGGCACGCGGCGCAGCGGCGGAGTAGAAGGGGGTAGTGCCAGTGCCCGTGCCAAGGGGCCCTAAGAACTAGCGGACCAAGCCCCCTCTCCCCTCATGAGGGAGGGCTGAGGTAGGAGGTGTCAAGGCAATTAAGCCAGGGAGGGGTGTCCCCCCACCCCAAC
>JAJPHU010000041.1 GCA_021325115.1 Planctomycetota bacterium
GGGATCGTCTGGCCGGCGTTGGGACCGCCCAGGTACGTCGGAGGCGAAGTGTGGCAAGTGCGAACAGTGACGATGGACTGAACGCCGTCGGTAAAACCGTTGGCCGAAGCCGTGGCCTGGGCGCTGCTCATGGCCGTATCGCCCAAATCAACTCCTTGATTGGTATTCCAATTGGCGTAGAGATCGCTGGCGCCGGCCAGGGCTGCGGCATCGGCCGCAGCCTGGACGTGACGCCGTGCTTCCATCAGCGTGCCGCCATCGATGACCAGCGCCGCCACGCCTATCAGAAGTCCTAAACTGAGGATTGTCAGCGGGGCGACAGCGCCGCGCCGCTGGGACAAGGTAGCAAGGTGGGAAGATGACAAGGCCGCCTCCGCAAATACTGCCGGATAGAGAGGGGACCATAAGAAGCGTAGGATGCTTTTGCTTCCCTGTCAAACCGGCATTTTCCTGGCGAGTCGCCGGCATCCGCTGGCCGCTCATCTATTTCGGAAAGTCCGCTCGGCAGAGTTCCGCTTCTAACTCCTCACTGACCTGCACGGGATAAGGTGGGCACGGCTCCAAATCCAGTAATTCCTTGGGCAAGCGGCTCAACTGTTCGGTACAACGGTGGCGGCTTTCTTCCAGCGAAGGCAGCGCAGCGACAAGCGTGCCCTGGCGTAGCACCGGTGCCAGCAGCGGCTCACCTTGTTCCGGTGATGTCGCCTTGACGATGCGATCGCCGCAGAACGTCCCGCTGGCATCTTGGCGGCGATACACCTGTTTAGGATAGGGATAGGTCTTTTTTCCGCTCGACAATTTGAAACGGCCAAACGTTCCTTGCGGCGTCTCTTGCTCGACCAGCTTGTACACAACGTTGAGGGACGGTTCGTCTCGACTGGTGACCAATTCCGTGCCAACGCCAAACAGGTCGATGGGGGCACCACGGGCAAGCAGATCGCGGATCTTATACTCGTTGAGATCGCCGCTGGCGACGATTTTCACGTCTTGCCGGCCGGCACTATCGAGAAAGGCACGCACTTCTTTACTGAGCTGTTCCAGGTCGCCGCTGTCCAGGCGGACGGCCTGCATGGCCGCTTCCGAAGCTACAGCATGACGCACGCCCTGGATCGTGTCGTAGGTGTCGATAAGCAGAGTCGAATGATCCGGAAAGACCTGACCGAACTTGCGGAACGCTTCTTGCTCATCGGAGAAGGCCATGATCCAGGAATGCGCCTGCGTACCCAGGGTGGGGATGCTAAGCAGACGGCCGGCTTCGGTATTGCTTGTGCCGGCACAACCGGCGATATAGGCAGCGCGGGCCGCCAACAAGCCCGCTTGCGGGCCGTGTGCCCGCCGGGAACCGAAATCGAAGACCGGTCGGCCCTGGGCTGCCGTCACCGCCCGTGCCGCTTTCGAAGCGATCAGCGTCTGTATGGTTAAGGTCGTAATCAAGTACGTCTCGACGATTTGCGCCTGCATAAGCGGTCCGCTCACGCGGAGCAGCGGTTCCTCCGCAAAGACCACCGTACCTTCCGGAATAGCCCACACATCGCACTCAAAGCGAAAGTGCGCCAGGCGTACGAACCAGTCGTTCGGCACATGTTGGAAGGTTGGATGTTCACGTAGATAAGCGATCTGTTCGGGAGCAAAAGAGAGGTGTTGCAAGTAATGAATGGCTTGTTCCAGCCCGGCAGCCACCAGGTAATTGCGGCACGAGGGCAGCCGGCGGACCCATAATTCGAACGTGGCGCGTTCGTCGGCCATACCATACACATGGTAGCCGGCCGCCATCGTCAACTCGTACAAGTCGGTGACAAGGCCGAGATAGCGATCGTCAGGATTGAGGGACTGAGACATCTCAGCTCAATATTCGAGTATGTGACGCGTCAAGTAATCGGATATTGTCAACACCATGAGAATACCTAGCCAGAACAAGCTGGCCAACACAGCCAGCCACGATGCTTTCGAGCTGTGCAGCAAGTGCATGAAAAACAACCCCACCAGCGATGCCTTGACGACGCCGATAAGCACGCCGACTGTTGTGTGCCACGGCCCCAACTCCAAAAAAGATACGTATACAGTCACAAGCGTCAGCGCGATCAATGCAGCGAAGACACGGTAATAAGTCCGCGTTGGCGTGATTGGTCCAGACATAACACCTCCCTAAAAGTGTATTGGCGGTATGGGCAGCCAAGGCGGTGCCTGGTGCGTGCCTGTCAGGTACAACAGCGGCAACAGAAAAATCCACACAATATCCACGAAATGCCAATACAAACCGATGACCTCAACAGGCATGTAGCGCACCGGCGTCAGCAAGCCTCGCCGTGCCTCGATCACCAGCCAGATCAACAGGCCCATGCCGACGATCATGTGAGCGGCGTGCAGGCCAGTCATGATGTAGTAAAACACCAGCATCAGCTGGACACGCTGTGGTTGGACGGGGGCCTCAACTCCCTCAATTTGCGTCCATTCGTCGGGATCGAACGCCAAAACGGGAACCAGTTTTTCTTTGTAGTCTTGGTAATATTCCACCACTTTGAGACCGAGGAAAGTGGCGCCCAGAAGGATTGTCAGCAAGAGGCAAGTCAGCAACATTTGCTGCCGGCCGACGCGCGTGGCGTGGACGGACAAGGCCATCGTCAAGCTACTGGACAAGAGGACGATGGTGTTGATGGAGCCGATCAGGACATTGAGCCGGGCGCTGGCTGCCTCGAAGTCCAGCGGATAACGCAGACGATAGATAGCGTAGCAAGTGAAGATGGCGCCGAAGATCAGAACCTCCGTCGCCAAGAAGATCCACATGCCGAACGCTGCTGTCTCACGCTGTTGTTCAAGATTTTCAAAGTGGTGAGCCAGGACTGCATGGTTAGTGGACAAGAGCGCTCTCCTCTATCGAGTATTCGTAAGGTCCGGTGGTGACGATGGGCGTTTCATCGAAGTTGTGCGGCGGCGGCGGCGACGGTGTTTGCCATTCCAGGCCGGTCGCACCCCACGGGTTGGGGCCAGACGGCTTGCCAGCGTACAGCGACCAGAGCATATAAAACAACGGCAGCACGTAACCGACGGCCAAGATCGATGCCCCTGCCGACGACATGACGTTGAGCACCTGAAATTCCGGCGGATAAACATGATAGCGCCGCGGCATGCCCAGGTAGCCGAGCACGAATTGGGGCAAGAATGTCAGGATAAAGCCGACGAAGATAATCAACGCTGCCAGCTTACTGAGGAAATCGGAGTACATTCGCCCGGTCATTTTCGGCCACCAATAATGCAGGCCGCCCATGTAACCCATGACCGAGCCGCCCACCATGATGAAGTGAAAATGAGCGATAATGAAATAAGTATCATGAACGTGCATATCCACACCCAGGGCGGCCAGGAACAGACCGGTCAGGCCGCCCATCGTAAAGAGAGCGATAAAACCCAAGGCAAACAAGAGCGGGGTCTCGAAAGCGATCGATCCCTTATAGAGGGTGGCGGTCCAGTTGAAGACTTTAATAGCCGAAGGCACGGCTACCATATAACTGAGTGCCGAGAAAATCAGGGCCGAGTAGACCGATTGGCCAGCCACGAACATATGATGCGCCCAGACGAGAAAGCTAAGTACAGCGATGCCGATGCTGGACCAGAGAACAAAGACGTAGCCGAAAATGTGCTTGCGCGAAAAGCAGGTAACAATTTCACTAACAATGCCCATCGCCGGCAGCAGCATGATGTATACGACAGGGTGAGAATAGAACCAGAACAAATGTTGGAATAACACGGGATCGCCGCCCAATTCAGGATCGAAGATGCCGATGCCCCAGGCGCGCTCGACGCCTACGAGGATCAGTGCCATGGCCAGCACAGGAGTAGCCAGGACCAAGATGATGCTGGCAGCGTAATGTGCCCACAGAAAGAGCGGCATACGGAACCAGGTCAGTCCGGGGGCCCGCATGGTGTGCATGGTGGCGATGAAATTCAGGCCCGTCATAATGGACGAAAAACCGGATATAAAAATTCCAATCATCGTCGGAAGGACATTGGTGCGGGCATATTTCGAGCTGAATGGCGTATAGAAAGTCCAGCCGGTATCGACGCCGCCAGCCAGAAGCGCCCATAAGGTAATAATGGCACCGATGGTAAATACATACCAGCTAAGTAGGTTAATTTTGGGAAAGGCCAGATCGCGCGCACCAATCATCATGGGCACCAAAAAATTGCCCAAGACAGTCGGCACCACCGGCACCAGGAAGAACCATACCATGATGATGCCGTGCGCCGAAAACAATTTATTGTAGGTATCGGCGGGCACCAGTTCGCCGTTGGGCGTCATCAGATTAAGGCGAATCACCGTCGCCGCGGCTCCGCCGATGAAAAACAAGATGGTTAGCGTGACCAGATACAGGATGGCGATGCGTTTATGATCGGTGGTCAACAGCCACGATTTAACGCCGAAAGCGACATTCAAATAGTTTTCACCAGGCGTGCGCGGCGGCCGCGTTTTCGCTTGCGGAACGAAACCTGTAGTGATGGCACTGCTCATGGTTGGTTACTCTTTCCTTGCGGTTGATACGTGGGGACAGATTGGCGCGGCTTGGGATTGCCGCCAGGCGGTACTTTCGGAGCATCCAGCGGTGGCAAGGATTCCTCGTTGCGCACCGGTGTCTGCCCCGGCTTGAGCGATTTGATAAAGGCAAGGAGTTTGATAAGATCTTCCTCTTCGACCTGACCCTTAAAGGTCGGCATGATCGGCTCCCAGCCTTGTACGATTTTGGCTTCCGGATAAAGAATCGATTCACGCAGGTAAGCATCATCGGCTACAGTGGTACGGCCATCTTTCAGAGGTACAATTCGGCCATACAAGCCTTCCAGCACCGGGGCGCGAGCCGAGGCATCGGCACTGTGACAGGTGATGCACTGGAATTTGAGGAACAGTTGCCGGCCCTGGTCGGCCAGCGATCCGGTGGCTGCTTGACTGTCCAGCCATTGGCGGAATTCCTCACGTTCCAGGACGTAGACACTGCCGACCATGTTGGCGTGACTTGTGCCACAATACTGCGAGCAAAATAAGTGATAGCGGCCAGTTTTCGTGGGCTGGAACCAGATCTGCATGTAGCGGCCGGGAATCACGTCGATTTTGGTGCGGAAGGCCGGTACGGAGAAATCATGGATAACATCTTCCGAGGTTAGGGTCAGCTTGATCGGCTGATCGACAGGGACGTGCAGCTCATTGATTTCGCGCTGGCCGCTGGGATGCTGAATCTTCCACATCCACTGTTTGCCGACAACAAAGATCTCTAATGCATCCGGTGGCGGCAAGGACACCGAAGTATAAATGTTTGCTCCCCATAAGAACATGATGAGGAAAACGAACAACGGCGTAATGGTCCAGAACCATTCCAGAGGATTATTGCCGGTGATGCGCGGCGTACGCTCATCCTCAGCACGGCGGTGGTACTTGAAGGCGAAGAAAAGTACCAACCCCGCGATCAGCACAGCCATGGTGCCACAGACGGCGCAGAGGAAAAAGAACAGCGCGTCCACACGCTGGGCTGTGGTCGAGGCTTGTTCGGGAAATAAAGGTACTTCGGCAAACATCGTCGTCATCCTTATCCAGGGTTTAGTCGCGAGCCGAAGGGAGCGCGTCGGCTGGATTCTCCTTCGGGGCGTGGCTAACTTTCCGCCACTCACGCCGCCACATCGCAAACAGCGCCAAACCCAAGACAAACACGGTGACGATTCCAGCAGCACGCACCAGGTTCAACGCTGTCATGGTATATTTGCCTGTTTCCGGATCGTAACGGTAGCAATATAAGAGGACACTATCCACCGGCGTGCCGATCTTGCGTTCGGACGCCTCGACCAATCCCAGGCGAAGATCACGTGAGTAAGCTCCTTCCCGGTTCTCGTGAAGTCCGAGGAAATAGCGGGACACTTTTCCTTGCGGCGTCAGGACCATGACGCAGCTGGGATGGGCGAACAGGTCGTTTTTCGGATCGTAGCGGAACTGAAAGCCGACGGCGTTGGCCAGGCGCAGGATCGGCTGTTGTTGGCCAGTCAGAAAATACCATCCCTTTTCTGCTCCACTTCGTCCGTATTCCTCGACATAGGTTTTCTTCTTTGCCGCCGCCATTTCCGGCGTCTCGCGGTCGTCGAAGCTGACGGTCACGACGTTGAATTGGTCGCCGATGTTCCACGGCACACCTTTCAGCCCTTTGACAAGATCGTTGAGAACTTGCGTACACAGCATGGGACAGCGGAAATACGCCAGAACGAGAAGGGTCGTCTTGCCGGCCATGCACTCGCCGAGCGTAACTGTGCGGCCTTGCTCATCGCGGAACTCGGCGTCGAGCGGCACTTGCGCATCGAGCTTTTGTTGCAATGTCACCTCGCGGAGAATCGGCGGCGGATCGCTTTCAGCGCTGTGCAGGCTGACCGGGGACGCAAGCAGGATCAACGCAGCAGCCAGGAACATCTCGCGTTTCATCGTTTCCCTCCCGCCGCCTTTTTCTTGTTGTTCCCTGGACCGAATTCCTTGGCGCGCAACACTTCCTCCATTGCTTTTTCAACCGGAATGTGAATGATTCCTTTTTGGGGATCGGTCCAACCGTAACGCTTCATCTTCGCTTCCGCCTTCATCCGTGCCTCCGCAATCTTGCTGAGATCGCTCTTGCGCTCCATGCCTTCGAGGTGCGGCCCGGGTATGCTATCCACGCGCTGGCCCAGCGGCCGTTGCGCATCTTCCTTCGCTAATTCGGAGACGGTGCCGGGCCGTACGGCGTGACGTTTTTCAATCCCTCCAAGCAGCCACCAGAGGGCGATTTGAATGAGAAGACAGACCGCGGCCAGACCGACACCGATCCAAATAATGAGGCGGAAATCAAACGCTTCGCTCTCGTGAGAGACGCCGGGTGTGCGTTCGTGTTCTTCCGAGGGGGGCGGACCGGCGTCGCGCTGGTCGGTTGCCGGCTGTATGTGTTCACTCATGGCGCAGCACCTCCGCCAAGTATGGATCGTTCCACGGCAACAGCGGCCGGTTCCTCAACTGGCCGGTGAACCACCAGATGTACAGGCCGCCTAGCGCCGTCCAGGCCGCGATGTCCAAAAGCCAGTAAAAATATTCCCCCTGATGGTTGAGCGCCGGCTCAATCCACCAAAAAAGATCGATAAAGCGCATAACGAGCAGTCCGGCCGCCACCGCCAGCAGGCGCCCGCGATGCTCCTTGATGTCGCGCAAGAGCAGCAGCATAAACGGCACCGCAAAATGAAACAGGGCGATGAAGCCAACGACATATTGCCAGCCGCCGCGGCTGCGCAGCAGATACCACGGGTTTTCTTCGGGCAAATTGCCCACCCAGATCAGCAAGAACTGCGAAAACGACATATACGCCCAGAACATGACGAAGGCCAAAAGCAAGCTGCCGAAATCGCGCATGTGCGCCGGCTGGATCGCTCCGGCGAAGGGGGGGCGATCGGACAACAGCAGAAACACCGTCAGGGCGAAGGCGTAGCCGTTGAGCAATTGGCCAACGGCGAACATGGCCGGGAAGATCGTCGAGTACCAGTCCGGCTCCAGGGCCATCACCCAATCGATCGAAGCGAAGGTAATGGTCAAGGCGTAGATGACGATACCCGGCGCACCGAGTGTTTCGCAGCGATCGAGGATGCGGCCGTTGGCTCCCTCGTCCTGCTGCCGCGACCAGCGGCGGAACAGATACACCATGCCGATCCAGCACGCGAAGTAGAGGATGGCCTTGATGGTGACGGCCGGGGCGCTCAGCCAGATCGCTTTGAATTGCAGCTTGGACTCGACAGGCACCGGCGTCCAGTGGCCGTATTCTTCATAGACGATTGGCAGACCGATAATCATTGGAATGAACAGTACGGCCAGCGGCAAAATCACGCTGGCCGATGCTTCCAAAATGCGCCGCAAGAACAGGCCCCAGGCGCCGCCGGTGACATATTGCAGCATGAGGAACACCAATCCACCCAGAGCAGAACCGAGCCAATAGGCGTAGCCAACCAGGTAGGAGACAAAGAGCTGTTTCGCGTCACGGTGCAGGAGCCAATGGCTCAGCCCCAAGAGGATGAACACAGCGGCGCCGCCAGCAGCGACAAGCAAAGCGATGCGGCGCACGCGCTCCCATTCGGCGGCTGTTACTTCGCCGCGCGGGGGCGTCTCCAAGCTGGCTTCCGGGGTGATGGCCTGGCTCACTTTGGCTCCTCCCTGGGCGTTAGTTCGGCCCGAATCTTCGCGCGTTCTTCGTCCGGCAGATCCTTGAGCGGCATCCATTGGCTGCGTTGTAAAACACGGATGTAGGCAGCGATCTTCCAGCGGTCTTCGGGTGGGATCTGACTGGCGTAGTCAGGCATGCCGCCGAAACCGCGCGTGATGACTTCGTAGAAATAACCGATCGGCGCTTCGCGTAGCAGCACCTTTTGACCGCGCCGCTCGAAGCCGCGCGAATAATCCAGGTGATAATTGGGCGGCGGCAAATAGCCGCGCTCGATGATCTTACCGTTGCCCGTACCCAGAGCATCGTGGCAGACGGAGCAGTAAATGTTAAAACGATCACGGCCGCGCTCCAGCGCCGCTTTATCGATGGGAATGGGAGGGACATCGACATAGTCGGCAGCGCCAGGTCCGAGGAGGAGCAGCAGAGCGGCGCGCGGGTCTGTTGCCGGATTCGCAACCAGGGCCGCAGCGCGAATAGCATCAGCGTATTCGGGACTGCGGCGATAGACCAGCAACGACGGCTCGCTGCCCTTACGGCCGCGCCAGGACACGGTGCCCTCAACCAGAGAACGTGAGGCCCGACCATCAGCGAAGAAGTCGCTGCGCTCCAAGGGGCGATACGAAGGCTGGCGTGCCATGTCTTGCTGACAGGCCGGTATCAGTAAGCACAAGAACAAGAGCACCCGGCGAGTGGGGCGTGTGAATGCCCCGGCGAGCAAAGACCGGGACGTGCGCACGTTCCGCTCGCCATTTTGCCTGGTCGTCATTGCGGCACCTCCGTTATTTCGCGGGGGTTGAGTCCGGCCAGAAAGTCTTTGGTTGCCGGGAGATTAAAGCGCGGATCGGTCGATTCGATGCACAGAAAGAAGGCATCGCGCGTCGCTCGGCTGAAGCGCGGCACATGAAACAGCGGATGATACGGCATCGGCAGACCGCATAGCGCCAGCAACCCAAATACCGCCGTCAACGAGGCGATCAGCACGGTTAACTCGAACGTCACCGGAATCCACGATGGCCAACTGTTGAGCGGCCGGCCGCCCACGTTGATGGGATAGCTGACAGCCGCACAGTAATACTGCAAAGCAAAGCCGCTCACCGCCCCGACAAGGCCGCCAATCAGAATCAAGAGCGGCATCCGGGTGCGATGAAACCCCAGCGCATCGGGCAATCCCTCAATCGGAAACGGCGCATAAGCATCCATGCGGCGGTAGCCAGCCTCATAAGCCGAACGAGTCGCTTGCAAGAGCGTCTGCGGGCTGTCGAACTCGGCAAGCAAACCGTACAATCCAGGGTTCGTGTCCATTAGCGCTTCTCCTCGGTTGTCACCTCGCCCGCCTCTTTCGATTCCGCGAGCAAGGTCTGCATTTCCGAAATCGAGATCATCGGCAGCAAGCGGACGAACAAGAACATCAGGGCCAGGAAGAAGCCGATTGTGCCCAGGTACATGGTCCAGTCCCATACCGTCGGTGCATAATTGCCCCATGATGAGGGGAGAAAATCCCGGTGCAGACTGGTAATGACGATGACGTAGCGCTCCAGCCACATGCCGACAAGGACGATCAGAGAAATGAGAAACAACCATACTGGATTGTTGCGGACGCTTTTGAACCATAGCGACTGGATAGCAATAACGTTGCAGAAGATCAGCGCCCAGTAATAGACGGCATAAGGCCCGAACATGCGGTTGAGCTGGGTGAATTTCTCGTAAATGTTGCCACTGTAAAAGCCCATGAATGCCTCAATGCCGTAGCCGTAGCCGACGATCAGGCCGGTGGCCAGCGTCACTTTGGCCATGTTTTGCAGGTGCCGCATGGTGATGAAGTCCTGCAAGCCGTAGAAGGTCCGCAGCGGAATCGCCAACACGAGAACCATCGCGAAGCCGGAATAGATTGCACCAGCGACAAAATAGGGGGGAAATATCGTCGAATGCCAGCCCGGCAAGATGGCCACCGAAAAATCGAAGCTGACAACGGTATGTACCGACAACACCAAGGGCGTCGCCAGGGCGGCGAGGATCAGATACGTCATTTCGTAGCGCTTCCAGTGATAGGCCGAGCCGCGCCAGCCCATCGCCATGATGCCGTAGATGATCTGCACGAAGCGATTGCGGGCGCGATCGCGCAACGTGGCCAGATCGGGGATAAGACCGACGTACCAGAACAACAGCGATACCGTGCCGTAGGTAGAGACGGCGAATACGTCCCAGACTAGCGGACTGCGGAATTGCGGCCAAACGCGCATGGTGTTGGGATAGGGCAAGAGCCAATAGAAGAACCATGGCCGGCCCATATGAAACAGCGGAAACAAGCCCGCGTTGGCGACGGCGAACAAGGTCATGGCCTCGGCGAAGCGGTTGATCGACGTGCGCCATTTCTGGTGCAAGAGCAGCAGAATAGCCGAGATCAGTGTGCCGGCGTGGCCGATGCCAATCCACCACACAAAGTTGATGATGGCGAAGCCCCAGGCCACCGGCACATTGATGCCCCAGATACCGACGCCCTGAAACAGCAAGTACAAGATCGTGTATAGCAACAGCAGTGTGAAGGCGAAGGTGACGGCGAAGCCGAGCCACCAGGCGCGCGGCGTCCGCCGTGCCAGCGTGATCGAGCTAATCTTTTCGGAGATGGAACGGAAGGTATAACCCGGCCCCATGACGGGGGGAATACCCTCGCTGGCTTCTTTGGGATGCGTCAGGGGAATTTCAGTTTCCTGCGTCATGGCTACGTTTTCATTTCCAGTTCGGGGTTCGGATTACGCAGGGCGGCCAAATAAGTGGTGCGTGGCTGCGTATTCAGTCCGGCCAGCAGGGCATAGTTGGTCGGCTCTTCTTTGCACTGGTAGACGGCGCTTTTCGGATTGTTTATATCGCCAAATATGATGGCGCCAGCCGGACAAGCGGCCTGGCAGGCTGTCAGCAAATGCTCATCGGCGATGCGGCGGCCCTCGCGCTCGGCCTCGATGTCGGCGGCGCGGATGCGCTGCACACAGTAGGTGCATTTTTCCATGACGCCACGCGAGCGCACCGTCACTTGGGGATTGCGCATCAGTTTTAAACTGCTCGTCGTGTAATCGGCAAATTGCAAGAAGTTGAAGCGCCGTACCTTGTAGGGGCAGTTATTCGAACAGTAGCGCGTGCCCACGCAACGGTTGTAGATCATGTCGTTGAGTCCATCGTGGCTATGCACGGTGGCCCCGACGGGACAGACCAGTTCGCAGGGCGCTTTTTCGCAGTGCATGCACGGCACCGGCTGGAAATGGGCCGACACCTGGTTCGGATCGAACGGCTCGCCGCCATAATAGCGGTCGATGCGCAGCCAGTGCATTTCTCGGCCACGCAGCACTTCCTCTTTGCCAACGACAGGGATGTTATTCTCCGACTGGCAAGCGACGACGCAGGCGCTACAGCCGGTGCAAGTCGTCAAATCGATGGCCATTCCCCATTGATAGCCTTTGCTCGGCTCCTTACCTGGTTCGCCGAGCTGCTTACTCTCTTCCTCAAATTCCTTTTCCGCTTCCTTGTAGAGCGTCAGTGGAATGAGGCGGTTTTTGTCGGGATCTGTTTTCTTTTCTTCTTCCAGTTCTTTTTCGGCGCGACCGCGCGGTTGAGGACCGGGTATTTGCGCCAACACTCCCGGTTTTTCTTTCTCGCTGGCCGCCAGTTCATCGGCGAAGTACGGATGGTCCCGGAAATACGCCAGTGTCGCAGTGCGGATGGGAGCGCGTTCCTCCATGTTGTGATGCATCTGTGTGCAGGCCAGAACATGCGTTGCGCCGGGGATTTTGCGCACGTCGAGTCCGCCGTCGAACCATGGCGTCTCGTTGGTGCGAATAGCGTAAGCGTTGAACCCCACATCTTTGGCGACACGTCCGCCGCGCCAGCGACCGTGGCCGAGGTGAATGGTGACGGTATCGTCGGCATGACCGGGCTGAATCCAGACGGGCGCTTGGAGGGTGCGGCCACGGTAACTCAGCTCGATCACGTCTACGACTGCTTCACCGTGTTCGCCGCCACGGCGTCCGGGCCGGCCGGAAGCTTCCGGGATAATGCCAACATAGGCGATGCCAAGCTTCTCCGCCGTTTTGGGACTTATAATAGCGGCATTGTCCCAGGTAAGCTTCGTTACCGGCTTGGGCAGCTCTTGCAGCCAGCCGTTGTTGGCGAAACGGCCATCAAACAGTGTCGGATCGGGACGGAAGACAATTTCCAAACTCTTGCTAACGCTGCGGGCCGGTGCAGCTTTGGCCGCGCGTTCTGCCCAGCCAGACCGGGGCGCGAGATCGCGGTGATCGAATTCCGGCTCTTTTGCCTCGATGAAACCTTTCTCCAACGATTGTCGCCAAAATGCCTCGAAATTGCCGGAATGCTTCTGCTGCTTCCACCAGTTGCGCCAGTGCTCCCGGACAATCTCCAGGCCGGCGCGTTCGGGCGCTTCGGTGAACGCCGCCAGCATTTCATGGGCAGTACGGCCGTTGTACAAGGGGGCGATGAGCGGCTGAATAATGCTGGCCGTACCATCGAAGGCGCGGCCATCACTCCAGCTCTCCAGGAAGTGCGCTTCCGGGACATGCCAATCGCACAGAGCGGCGGTCTCATCGTGATACAGACCCAGATGAATGCGTAGCGGTACTTTCTTCAAATGATCGGCAAATTGAAGATCAATCGGAGCGGTATAAACCGGATTACCACCGAGGATGACGAGCATTTGGACACGGCCCTGGGCCATCTCCTGCACCAATTCAGCGATCTGTTGGCTGTGATCTACCGGCTTGGCCTCGATCGGTGCGGTGTACTTTACGGTCTGTCCGATGTTTTTGAGCGTGTGATTGATGGCGTGAACGAGCGCGTGCAAGCTGGCTGGTTGGTTGTCGCCAGCCAGAACGAGACA
>JAJPHU010000331.1 GCA_021325115.1 Planctomycetota bacterium
GGTCCGTCAGGTCACTGGGGTATCGCTTCCGTGCAATGGTATTCATGCCCAAAAAGATAACATTGACTGCACACCGACGAAAGACTAATTTCTAGACGGCCAGTAAGCTCGGCCCCGGCAAACTACCCACCATTGAGGGGATTCTTCCGCCGTGTGTCAATTGCCAGAAAATTATGCGTGGAATTTCTGGGATATACCAAATGAAGGTGCTGTATCGAGATGCTGCATTCAATCAATGGGCATGGATGAGCGGTGAAATTATAGCGAATCCCTTTTGATCGCTCTGTGGAGTGGAAGTTCAATTCCACTCTGTGATTTCTCTTGAGCTGGTTTGCTGTGGTAAAGAGCGATCAGAGATCACGAACCACGATCAACTTTTTGGAGGCACGCCATGACCGATTTTGAAGGGTTGGTAATCTCGGGTGCAGATTATCAGGAATTTTCTAAGGCTTTGAGCTCGACTTGTCGAGCACTGCCACGTGAAGTAGCCAAGCGCTTGTGCGCCATTAAGGATCAGTGTACTGCAAAATACGGGTTCGACGGCATATACTCGCGTTTAAATAATCGCAGCGTTTCGCAAATCTTCGCTGAGTATCAGTCCGAGGACATAAAGCCAATCGTATCTGGCGAGATCGAAGGTATGCGATACCGTCTATACGATGCGCCTTCTCCTGAAGCTCCAGATAGAGACAACGCTTCTGACGAGTGACACACTTACAGCTTGGCTCGTTCAGACCTCTACTACACGCAACTCTGAATAAAACTTGGGCAGATCGCGCCAGGGCTTGTTTCCTGGCGCTTACATACAGGCTCTAACAAAACCTCGGTTTTCGCCTGTTTTTCAGCGGTTATTAGCCAGAGCTTGATTGATACGACAGTGATTCTATTATGAGTTCATGAATGTTCAAGACACACAGCAGTTGTCTCCGGAAGCCCAGGATGCGCTTTGGGAGCGGGTCGTTCAAGCCCTCCTGACCCAGAGGATGACTGTTAGCGTCGCCGCACGGACCTTTGGCGTCCACCACGCTACCGTCAGCTCCTGGTGGAACCGCTTTCAGCGTCGCGGCCCCGATTCGTTTTGCTTGTTTCAGCACTGCAAATAGGAAATGCGTTTCGGACGTCGGTTTTAGCGCTGCACGCGTGCCGAGACACCTTTGGCCAGCGCTTCTACCTCTTCCAGCCGTGCCATTGTTACGTCGCCGTGATAGGTGGTCAGCAGCGCCCCATGTGCCCAGCCCAGCCGCAATGCCTCCTCGGCGGAGCGGCCCACGAGCAGGCCATAGATGAAGCCAGAGGCGAAGCCGTCACCGCCGCCGATGCGATCCAAGACATCGAGATGACAGGTGGGACTGACGAATTTCCGCCCTTGCAGCCACAACACCGCCGCCCAATCGTGACGATTGGTCGAGTGGACTTCGCGCAGCGTCGTCGCTACCAACTGAATGTTGGGGAATTCGCCGACGACACGATCGATCATCTGAAAGAATGTATCTGGATCGAGTTTGGAGCGCGAAGCCACATCGGGTCCGGGGATGCCCAGACCATGTTGCAGGTCTTCCTCATTGCCGATGAGCGCATCCACATGGGAGACGATGCGCCGCAACACCTGCTGAGCGCGTTCCAGGCCGCCGGCCGCCTTCCACAATTTGGCCCGATAATTCAAGTCGAAGGAACGGACGGCCCCATGTTCCTTGGCGGCGTGCATGCCTTCGAGAATTAGCTCGGCCGTTGTTTCCGATAGGGCGGCGAAGATGCCGCCGGAATGGAACCAGCGCACACCGCCGGCAAAGATGGCCGACCAATCGAAATCGCCCGGTTTGAGCAGAGCGCCAGCCTCATTGGCACGGTTATAGAAAACAACGGGGGCACGGACGCCATGGCCGCGGTCGCTGTAGACAGTGGCGATGTTAGGGCCGCGCACACCGTCATGCTCGAACCATTTGTAAAACGGCGTGACGCCAGTTTCGCGTACGCGCGTCTGCACCAATTCCCCAATGCCGTATTTGACCATCGCTGTGGCGATGCCGGTGCGTAATCCAAAACAATCGGCCAAGTTGGCGGCAACGTTGTACTCGCCACCGGAGACATGGACATCAAACGAACGCGCCTTGCGAAAAGGCACTACGCCAGGATCGAGCCGATGGACCAAGGCCCCCAAGGCCAGGAAATCGAGTTGACAAGGATCGGTGCGAATTGTGAGGCTGTTCATAGAAGTTTCATGCCTATCAACGGCCGTAGCCACCCAACATGTTGCCGCCCATCATGGGCATGCCGCCCATGCCGCCCATGCCGCCCATGCCGCCCATGCCGCCGCCCATAGGCATGGCGCCCATATTGGGCACACCCGCTTGACCGATACCCCGGCGCTCGGGATCGAGGTTGTCGTTGAGGTTTTCGGGATACTTGGGCGGACTGCTGAATCGGCCATCGGCCAAGGGCGGCACAACCAATTCTTCGGGGCGCTTGGGCGGCCGCAGAGAGAGATCATTGCGGTTGGCGCAGCCCAAGACCGCCAAGGCCATCAGCAGCGTTAACTCTAGCCCTTGCCGCAGCCGGCGCATGGCATCTCCCGCTTAATGTCGGTTTTCGGTTCTCGGTTTTCGGAAAAAGCGTTGCCGAAAACGGAAAAACAAAAACGAACTATACCTTGGGAGCGCGTTTGGTCAAGCTAATTCGGTTTTCGGTTTTCAGGGTGTTTTTCTGAAAACCGAAAACCGAAAACGGAGCCTACTTCTTCTCTTGCGCCGCTGCGAAGCGTTTGGCCACCTCGTTCCAGTTGACTACCTTCCACCAGGCATCAAGGTAATCGCCGCGGCGATTCTGGTAACGCAGATAATAGGCGTGCTCCCAGACATCGACGCCGAGCACCGGAGTCAGGTTTTGCATGTATGGGCTATCCTGGTTAGCCGTGCTGAGAATCTCCAGCTTGCCGTTACGCAACACCAGCCAGGCCCAACCGCTGCCGAAACGATTGAGACCCGCCTCCTTGATTTTGCTCTTGAAAGCAGCGAAATCACCGAAAGTCGATCGGATTGCCTCGGCCAGTGGGCCGCTCGGCTCGCCGCCGCCTTGCGGACTCATGATCTGCCAAAACATCTCATGATTGGCGTGTCCGCCGCCGTTGTTGATGACCTTTTGGCGGATATTCTCTGGCACGCTATTGATGTCGCGCAGCAACTGCTCGATCGATTTGGCTTGCAGGGCGGCATGTCCTTCCAGGGCGGCGTTGAGGTTGTCCACGTAGCCCTTGTGGTGCTTGCCGTGATGGATCTCCATCGTCATCTTGTCAATCGCTGCCTCAAGGGCGTCGGCAGGATAAGGTAGCGGGGGCAATGTAAAGGCCATCGGTTCTCCTCCCTCAAAGGTGTGTCACTCCTCGCCCGGCCATCGGGCCAGGCACAGCGCCATTTGTTCTGATACTCTATCCGCGCAGAGGCAGACGGCAATGGCAGCACCAAGGGAACACAAGCCGGAAGTGTAAGCGACGGACTTTCAAC
>JAJPHU010000014.1 GCA_021325115.1 Planctomycetota bacterium
CCCCGAAGTTGCGCAACGAGGTGTGTGATACCAAAGTCCTTGGCGTCATGCTGGATGTACTGGTAGACGATGTAGCCGACCGCAACGGCAATGAAGCGCTATTAGAATGCCTCCTGAACCTGCCCGTGCGGGACGACCTTCCCGACTTGCACGGCTTCTCTGTAGAAGAACAAGCTTATGCTCAGCTTGTTCTTGAATTATGGCGCGAGATTCATGCCCGCGCCCACTGTTATCCTCGCTATGAAGAATTCGCTGCCGTGCTGCGTTACGATTATATGCAGCTGTTCAACACCATGCGCTACTCGCATCTGCTCAATCGCAACCCGGCTTTGCTCAATGTGGTAGAGCATGATCTTTATTTGCCTCACAACATGCATATGATGGTTTCCGCCACCTTAGATCTTATGTGTTCGCCTTTTTTTGATGCGGCCGAGATCGGCCACGTGCGCGAGGCGGCCTGGCTCGGCCAGTGCATGGGACGAATCGGCAACTTGACCACTACCTGGGAACGCGAGCTGGGCGAGGGCGATTTTACCAGCGGCGTATACGCCCGGGCCCTCATGCAAGGCGATCTGACCCTGGCGCAACTCCGGCAAGTCGATCGTGAAGCCATCCGGGCTGCTATTGTGGAGGGACAACACGAATCTTATTTTCTCGCACGCTGGCAGGAACATCGCCGGGCCATCCTTGCTAAGAGGCCGCAGGTGAAATCCGTCGATCTGAATCAACTCGTCTTCGGACTGCAACGGCTGATTTGCCTGCATATGGGTAGCCGGGGATACAAATAACGGTTTTCTGTTTTCGATTTCCCGAACATTCGAGACCGAAAACGGAAAACGGAAAACGGAAAACCGAAAATGGCCGACCACTTGACCACAGTTGCGATGACCGACGAGGGCTGTGCGTTGCCAAGCAGACTTTGGGAACGCGGAGGAGTTTTGTCCCGTCTGGTCAGGCAGCTGGGCGAGCATTACATCGTTTGGATGATGATTGCCACCCGCCTTTGCGGTTCGACTGGCGGTTTACTGGTGGTCTACTATGTCAATCTGACATTGCGCCTGCCCCACAACGTCCGCCGGCATTTCCACATATTGGCGGGGATTGTGGTGTTGGTAGCGATATCGTTAACTGTGCTGAGCGCATTGTGGGAGACGCGGCACCTGCGGTTGGCGCTGGCCCGTCTTCGCCGCGGCCGGCCGGTAGGGCCGGAACTGGCGGCCCAAGCTGGCCGCGAAGCCGTCGTCTTTCCCGCTCGCCATCACCGTAATGAAGCCTGGCTGGTGCCGTTGTCCACCCTGGTACCGGTGCTCATCATCCTCAAAGAGCTGGACGATGCCTCGTGGACTATTCTGCTCAACATTACTCTGGCGGTCTTCATGGGCATCGCCATGGCGCTCATGACTACCTTTTTTATCATCGATCAGTGTATCCAGCCGGTCATCCGCCATCTCTTGGCCAACGGCCTCGTCATCGATTACCAGACGCTGCCACGAAACCGCCTGCGTTCGCGGCTGAACCTTTGCTTCGTTCTGATCATCCTGACTACGGCGCTAATGATTGGCACTATGGCTCGGCAGCGAGCTGCCGACCTTGTGGATTATCCGGACAACCAGGCCGAGGCCGTCGCCAGCCTGCGCAATCATACCGTTTTCATCACCACTGCGGCCGTTATCGTCGGCATCGTACTCTCGACTGTCTTGGCTCAGTCGGTGGCTTCGCGCGTGGACCGGCTACTCCAGGGAATGCAGCGCGTCGAGCAGGGCAACCTGAGCGAACGTATCCAGGCTACGGGCAATGATGAAATCGACATTCTCACCCGCCAATTCAACGCGATGGTAGAGGAACTGGATCGCAATGCCAAGATCATCCGCGATCTCAACGTCAACCTGGAAAAGAAGGTGCGCTACCGCACCCGCCAGCTCTCCCACAGCCGGCGCCGGCTTCAGCATTCCTATCGCCAGCTGCGCGAACACGATCGACTCAAGACCGAGTTCTTCTCCAACGTCAGCCACGAGCTGCGCACCCCCCTGACCATGATCCTGTCGCCCGTGCAACAGACCCTGGAAAAGTACGGGGCCCAGCTGCCACCCGCAGTTTCGTACATGCTCAACGTGGTGAACCTCAACGGGCGGCGTCTGCTCGAATTGATCAATCGCTTGCTGGAGTTCTCCAAGCTGGAGGCTGGCCGGCTCAAGCTGACGCCAACAATGGTGGACCTGAATCAGCTAGTCAACAAGCTGGCGATGGCGGCCCAGCCTCTGGCAGCGCAGCGGAAAGTGCAGCTGGAGCTGCACACCGATCCTGCCCTGGCGACGATCTACGCCGATGAGGAAAAACTGGATACCGTTATCAGCAACCTGCTGTCCAACGCCATCAAATTCACCCCTGCGGGAGGGACAATCACCCTCCAGACGGCTCAGGAAGGCGAGCAGGTCCGTGTTTCGGTGCGCGACACAGGCATCGGCATCGCCAAGGCTGATCAGGCCCGTATTTTTGAGCGCTTCGTACAGATCGACGGCTCCGCCTCGCGCGAGTTCCCCGGCACCGGCCTGGGGCTGGCCTTGGCCAAAGAGCTGATCGAGCTGCACCAGGGACGCATTCAGATCGAGAGCGAAGTAGGTCAAGGCTCCCATTTTTGGTTCACCCTTCCAGTGAATCCGGCGAGCAAGGGCTGTCAACCTCCCGGTGAAAATCAATCGGGGCATTCACATGCCCCGCTCACCGACTCGGAGCATTCCATCGCTCTCGCTCCCGATTCGTCGAACTTGAGTCAAAGCGCTTGGCAAGTACGCTTTTCGGATCTAATCACCTGCGAGACGCCCTCGGCTCTGGCTCAGGACACGGCACAGGCCCCAGCGGATGCACCGCTGATTCTGGTTGTGGATGACACGCCGGAGCTGCGGACCCTGGTATGCAGCATCCTCACGCCGCAGTATCGCACTCTGACTGCTTGCGATGGCGCCGAGGGCATCGAACTGGCCCTGCGCGAGCAGCCGGCCCTGATTATCTCCGATGTTATGATGCCGCATGTGGACGGCTATGCCTTTTGCCGGCGCATGAAGTCGGAGCCGGCCACGGCCCTCATCCCATTCGTCATGCTCACGGCCAAAGCCGATCGCACCATGAAAATTGGCGGCCTGGATTGTGGGGCCGACGACTACCTGGTCAAGCCATTCGATGCCGAGGAGCTACGGGCGCGTGTCCGCTCACTGCTCAAACTCCGCCGCCTGCATCTGGAGCTGGATCAGCGTAATGCCGAGTTGCAAACCGCCTTCCGCGATCTGCAAACAGCGCAGGCCCAGCTGGTAAAAATGGCCCATCGCGCCGGCATGACCGAGATCGCTACCGGTGTCTTGCATAACGTGGGCAATGTCCTCAACAGCGTCAACATCTCGCTGACCACTGTGAACAATCGCCTGCACAGGCTGAACTTCGAGGGGCCAGCCAAAGTTGCGGCCCTGCTCCAGGCTCAGGGCGACCAGCTGGTCTCCTTCCTTCAGTCTGATCCCCGCGGCAAAAAGCTGCCGGAGTATTTAACCAAGCTCTCCGAAACCCACCTGGCCGAGCAGCGCCAGATCTTTGAAGAAATGGATTTCTTACGCGACAAACTCCAGGACATTCGCAACATCATCAGCGCCCAGCAGAATTACGCCCGCCGCGTCTCCATCCGCGAAGCCGTCGATCTTCAGGGTTTGGTCCGCGACGTTCTGGTCATGCACTCCCATTCGTTCACCAAGCATCACATCCAGCTAATCCGCGATTTTGAGACGCTGCCCGAAGCGAAGCTGGAACGCTTAAAGCTGGTGCAAGTGCTCGATAACCTGATCAAGAACGCCATCGAGTCGATCAAATCACATACAGGAACAGAGCGTTCCCTAACGGTTCGGATTCGCAGTGTCGGATCGGACCGCGCTCAGATCCTCGTCAGCGACACAGGCCGCGGCATTGAACGCGAGAACCTGCAAAAGATTTTCAACTATGGCTTCACTACCAAGCGTTACGGCAACGGTTTTGGCCTGCACTCGGCCGCCAATGCCATGATGGAGATGGGCGGGACCATTCAAGTGCATAGCGATGGCCCCGGCAAGGGGGCCACCTTCACCATTGAGTTCCCACTTGGGGAAGAAACGAGCGAAACCTCTGACGCGCCCGCAGTACCAGCAAGGGAAGAAGAAATCCTCGCTGGCGCGGCGAGTTAGCGGCAACGGAGCCAGACCATGACCTGTGCCAACCGAATCCTGATTATTGACGACAACAAAGATATCCACACCGACTTCCGCAAGGTGTTCGACGTCGCCAGCCGCAAGGACGACGACCTGGATACCCTGGAACTAGAACTGTTTGGTTCGAATCACGGCCAGTCGGAGATGCGGCGGAACATTCGGCTGGAAGTCGAGATCGATTCGGCTTACCAGGGCGAGGAAGGGATTGCCATGGCCCTGGAGGCTGCCAAACGGGGTCGGCCTTACTACATGGCCTTCGTGGACGTCCGTATGCCGCCCGGCATTGACGGCATCCAGACCATCAAGAAGCTATGGAAACACCTGCCGGGGCTGCCTTGCGTCATCTGCACGGCCTTCTCCGATTACGATTGGAAAGAGATCGCCATTCAGTTGGGCAAATCGGGCAACCTGCTGATCCTGAAAAAGCCATTCGATGCCATCGAGGTCTTGCAGCTGGCCCAATCGATGGCTGAGAAGGTCGAGCTAAGCAAATCGGTCCATCGCTCGCTGGAAATGCTGGAACGCAAGGTGCAGGAGTTGACTCAGACCGAGGAAGAATTGCAGCGCTCTAACCTGGAACTGTTACGGGCCAAGAACGCCCTGGAAGCCCAGGCGGCAGAGTTGGCCCGCAAATCGGAACTGCTCGAAGCTGCCCGAGCGAGCGCCGAGGCAGCCAATCAGGCCAAGAGCCAGTTCCTGGCGACCATGTCTCATGAATTGCGCACGCCGCTCAATGGTGTGCTGGGGATGACTCAACTGCTCTTAAACACGCGTCTGGACACTCAGCAACAACGCTATGCCCGCACGGCCCACAGTTCTGCCGAGGTACTGCTGCACCTCATCAACGACATTCTCGACGTCTCCAAAATTGAAGCCGGCAAACTGGAGTTAGAAACTATTGATTTCGATTTTCGCCATGCCGTCGAAAGTGTGGCGGAACTGGTGGCCCCGCAAGCGCGGCGCAAGGGGCTGGAGCTGGCCTGTTCGATCCAGCCGGACATCCCTCGCCAGCTGCGAGGCGATCCCAGTCGGCTCCAGCAAGTGCTGGCGAACCTGGCCAGCAACGCCGTCAAATTTACAGAGCGAGGCGAGGTGGTCCTCCGCGCCACTCTAGAAGAGCAGAATGAGCAACAGCTGACAGTGCGTTTTACCGTAACCGATACCGGCATCGGCATTGCCCCGGAACGGATGGATCGGCTCTTCCAGTCCTTCTCGCAGGTAGATTCCTCGACCACGCGGCGCTATGGAGGCACCGGCTTGGGGTTGGCCATCTCCAAGCACCTGTGCACTCTGATGGGCGGGCAAATCGGCGTCCAGAGTAAGCCCGGACAGGGTTCGACCTTCTGGTGTACGATGGTCCTGGAGAAATCGCCGCATCAGGAGAGCGAGCATCCTCTGCTCGGGGCGGCGCCCCGGAACGTGCGGGTGCTGGTTGTGGACGATAATGCCACTTGCCGAGAAATTGTGGAGCAACAGTTGCGATCCTGGGGTTTGCGGGCGCAAACTGCCGCCAATGGGCCGGCCGCTCTGGCAGTTTTGCGCACAGCGGCCGACAGGGGGGAACCATTCCAGCTGGCCATTCTCGATTTTCAGATGCCAGAGATGAACGGCGAACAGTTGGCCTTGGCTATCAAGGCCGATGCCGCCCTGGCCCAAACGAAATTATTATTGCTGAGCTATCTGGGCGAGCCGCTGGAAGCCTCGCGTCTGGAAGCGGCCGGCTTCGCGGATTGTCTTACCAAACCGGTCCAGCAGTCGCATCTGTTGGAGATCATTCTTAAAGTCCTGGCTGGCAGCACTCGGAGTGCAGCGCCAGCCTGCCCGGAAGCCCCGCGAGCGCCTTCAGGCGGGCAGAGTGCTCCTCGGCAATCGGGGAAGAAACGTGGACGCATCCTCTTGGCCGAGGACAATGAAGTCAACCAGTTTCTCGTGGCGGAAATCCTCCGCAACGCCAACTTCGTTTGTGATATCGTCGGCAACGGGCAAGAGGCGGTGCAGGCGCTTTTGGAGCGGCCCTATGACCTGGTGTTCATGGATTGCCACATGCCAGAGATGGACGGCTTCCAGGCAACCCAGCTGATTCGAGAGAAGGAACGGGCCGGGCTACTGGCCGGGCAAAGAACAAGCCAGCTCCCCATCATCGCCCTGACGGCCAATGCTTTGGAGGGCGATCAAGAAATCTGCCTCCAGGCCGGGATGACGGATTATCTGAGCAAACCGTTCTACCCAGAACAAGTGGTGCAAAAGGTAGAGGCCCATCTGTCCCAGTTCCCCGCCAGTCCGCAGCGCCAGCAAGGGACCAAGGGAGAGATTGACCCAGAGGCCGCACCATTGAACATAAATGACTTGCTCCGGCGCTGTCTGGGCAATCCGCAAGTAGCCCAGAAGAGTGTGGCCAAATTCCAGAAACAGCTCTCGGAGGAGCTGCGGCAAATTGAGCAGGTTCTTGCTCTGGGAGAGAGTACCAAGCTCGCGCTTTTGGCCCACAGCCTTAAAGGCGCTGCCGCCAGCCTGTCAGCCGAAGGCCTCCAGGTCGCGGCTGCCCAACTGGAAAAGCACGCCAAGGAAGGCGATCTGGCTGCCGCCCGGTACTGTCTGGCCGATCTGCACGAACAATGCTGGCGCATCCTTCAGTTTGATCTCTGCGAATTAACACCGACCCTGGTAGGGTGATCGATGTAAGGACGAATGAGAAGACTTGTTAGAGCACGCGGCCCGTGTGCCGAAATCTCGGCGCGCGGCCCGCGTGCCCTACAAGTCTTCTCATTCGTCCTGAGGAGATGCGAGCCATGAAGATCTTGTTAGCCAATCCCCACGGCTTCTGTGCTGGCGTGGTCATGGCGGTCAAAAGTCTTGAACGTGCTCTGGAGTTGTTCGGCACGCCGCTCTACGTCTTTCACGAAATTGTCCACAATCGGTACGTAGTCGAAGAGTTCCGCCATAAGGGCGTCTTTTTCGTGGATTCCATCGAGGAAGTGCCGCCGGGGGCCACTCTGATGTACAGTGCGCATGGCGTGGCCCCGGCCATCCGCGAGGCGGCACGCCGGCGCGGGTTACGAACCATCGATGCCACTTGTCCCCTCGTCACCAAGGTCCATTTGCGGGCTGTCCAGCTTGCCCAGCAGGGCTACACTCTCCTCCTCATTGGCCATGCCGGACACGATGAAATTGTCGGCGTCCTCGGCGAAGTTCCCGGCCGTATTCATCTGGTGGAAAAGCCGGAAGACGTGGATCGACTCCCCATCGCTGACACAGCCGCCGTTGCTTATCTCACCCAGACAACACTGAGCAGCGATGATGCCAACCGCATCATCGCTGCGCTGCGGCGTCGTTTTCCGCACATCGTCGCCCCGCCTAAGGAAGATATCTGCTACGCCACCCAGAATCGCCAGGAAGGAGTGCGGACCCTTGCTCGTGAGGCCGATCTGGTGCTGGTAGTCGGCAGCCGCAATAGCTCCAATTCCCTTCGCTTGGCCGAGGTGGCCCGCGAATACGGGGCAGCGGCCTACCTGATTGATGACGTGAACGATATCGATCCGGCCTGGTTCGACGGTGTCGAAACCGTAGTGCTCACGGCTGGAGCCAGCGCCCCGGAATTTTTGGTCTCGGAGTGTCTCGATTGGCTGCAAGAACGCTTCGGCGCCGAAGTCGAAGAACGAACCCTGCGCCGGGAAGAGCTTCTTTTTCCCTTACCGCGCGTCCTGCGCTAAGACCGGGCGGGTAAAAGCGTAGGGCAAGCTGCTAGCTTGCCCTACGCTTTTACCCGCCAGTTCTAAGGATCGGGGCAATTTAGACAATCTCCACAGGCGGCGATTGTGCCGATTGCATCGACTTTTCCATCTCTGACAGGCCGGGCCGACAAGGCAAGGATCACAGTACCGAAAGGCGTTCAGTGCCACTATCCTCCTATTCGATACCGGATGCAGAGGTAGCAAAATCGGAAAAGGACGCCATGAAAGCAAAACTCGGTCAATGGCTGACCCTTGGCTGTTGGCTTGGCCTGCTCATCCAGCCGGCCTGGGCCGACGGCATCGAGCGCGATGGCATCGGCGCCATTCCGATTGGCCGCGGCGGCAACAACGTCGCCAGCTTCGACAATGGCGTCATTATCTATGACAACCCCGCTGGCATGGCCAACGTTCAGGGACAAGGACTGGTCGAGGTGGGCGCCGATGGACTCTTTACCGATCTACATTACAGCAATCCATTGAACGATCATGCCAGCAGCCGTCAAACTCCCTGGGCCTTGCCGTTCTTCTCGTTCATTCAGCGCAGCGAGGACGGCAGGTTCGCCTACGGCATAGGATTATTTGCCCCTGCGGGCTTCGGCACAGACTGGAAAATCAACAGTCCGCTAGTAGGGCTGCAACGCTACAAATCCATCGGCGCCCAAATCGATATTCTGCCGGCGCTGGCCTACCATATTACGGATCGGCTCTCGATCGGCGGCACCATCGGGCCGGGGATCACCTATGCCCAGCTTACCGGTCCTTTCGTCGTCCAGACTGGCGCTCTGCAAGGCACGCCGACCTTGATTAACCTGCACGCCGCTGGCGTCACTGCTGCCTGGTCGGTGGGGCTGCAATATCTCCTGGGCGAGCGGACGACGCTCGGCCTGTCTTACATTGCTCAGACACGCTATAATTTGCATGGCGATGCCGATGTCGAAGTCAAGCAAATTGCTTTCCTGCCGGTCTCGGTCTACAGCCGTTTCAACGCTGATGTCGATGTCACATTTCCGCGTTCGTTATCGGGCGGTATCGTTCATGCCTTTGGCGAACAGATGCAGCACCTCGCCATGCTTCAACTCATGTGGTTTGATTGGTCGGATGCTTTCAATAATATTGGTTTACGCTTAACCAACAGCAGTAACCCGCTTGTCCCGCTCTTGGCCGGACCGTCCATTCAAGATCGTTTTCCTCTGAATTGGTATGATACTATCTCGGTCCGTCTGGGATATGAATATCATCTGGATCCGACTCAGGTATTAAGGTGTGGCTTTATTTATCATCCCAATCCAGTCCCCAATCAGACACTTACGCCTTATATTCCTGCAACTTTAAGGTACGCCGTTTCAGCAGGTTACAGTAAGCAATGGAACAATTGGGGCTTCAACATTGCCTATCAATACACTTTCGGTGCGGAGCAGTCGGTCGATCAGAGTGCCCTGGTTGGGGGAGATTTTAATAATAGCTCCGTGGGCGCCCAGGCGCATTGGCTAA
>JAJPHU010000264.1 GCA_021325115.1 Planctomycetota bacterium
ACCCCGTCCACAATCAATTGGACAGGCGCCAACTGGGCGGTGGATACCAACTGGAGCGATGGCCAGAACTGGCAGGGCGGCGTGGCCCCAGGCGCCGGCGACATCGCCAACCTTGTCGGCAGCGGGACCCAATCGTTCGCCTCCATCGTCGATCAGCCCTTCACCGTCGCAGGTGTCAACGTGGACAGCACCTGGGGCGGCGCCATCGATGTCAACGCCGCCTTGACCGTGACCGGCAACTTGGTCCTGGCCAGTGGCAGCATGGGCGGCCCAGGCGCGGTGTCGGTTGCGGGCAAGGCCAGCTCCTGGACCGGCGGGACGATTTTCCCCGGCAGCGGCGGCTGGACGAACAAAGGCAGCTTGACCATTGACACCAGCAAAGGCAATTTGGGCCTCTTCACGCCGCTCAGTGCCTGGCTTGGCGACGGCAATGCCAACGATAGTGGTCTGAACGGCAACAACGGCACGCTCCAGGGCGGTGCCACCTTCGCGTCCGGGATCACGGGGCAAGCCTTCAGTTTTAACGGCAGCACCGGCTACGTGCAGGCGGCCAATACGCCACTCTGGGGTTACGGCACGAATGATTTCACCGTCAACCTTTGGGTGAATTTCAAGACCGTGCCGTCTTCAACCGTGGGCAATCCCGGCGATGTCTTCATAGGCGAGGACAACGGCGGGGGCTCACAGAATAAATGGTTCTTCGCGCTGGGCGGAGGCGATCTGAATTTCCACATCAACAACACCAGCGGCATCAGCCAATTTATTGACCAAACTCCCTTCACGCCCAACCTGAACCAATGGTACGACTTGGCCGTTACACGCAGTGCGAATACCTTCACCATTTTCGTCAACGGCGTCGCCGCCGGCTCGCAAACCAATTCCACACCGATTCCGACGGGCATCACCGCGCCGTTGACCATCGGCACAGCGGAAGGACTCGGTTACGTGAACGGCTTGGAGGACGACATCGCCGTCTACAACCGGGCCCTGAGCGCCACGGACATACAGTCCATGATGAACGGGCAGGGTGCCGGAACCTTGGCCAACAGCAGCATCATCAATGTGGGCGGCAGTAACAGCCTGTTTCTGGGGAACGGCGCCACCTTGAATAACGCCAAAGGGGCGAAATTCAACTTGACCGCCGACGCCAACGTCAGCAACTTTATCGCCAGCGCGTTCACCAACGCCGGCACGCTGAGCAAAATCAAGGGCACGGGCACTTCGACGATTGCCACGGCGCTAAGCAACACCGGCACTGTCAGTGTCAAGACCGGCACCGTGGCCATCGCCGGATCGGTGGCGCAGGTCTCGGGCAGCACATTGACGGCTGGCGCCTGGAACGTCACTGGCAGCGGCACCGTGCATGCAACCCTGGACATCAGCTCGGCCGGCACGCTTACCACCCTGGGGTCCCATGCCAAGGTGGCGCTCAGCGGCCTGAACTCGGCCTTTACCAACCTCAGCGGCCTGACAACGATCGATGCAGGGGGAAGCTTCAGCTTGCTGGGCGGCCAATCATTTACTACGGTTGGCGATTTCACGAACAACGGCAAACTCACCCTGAGTCCCGGCAGCATGCTGAGCGTGGCGGGCAGCTTCACGCAAATCTCCACGGGCACCCTGACCGACCAGGTCAAGACCATCAATTCGACCACGACGGAGGGCGAGATTAAGACCGGCGCCAGCGGCACGGTCAGGCTAGGCGGCAAGCTGGTGCTCGCGGTGTTGGGGAGTGGGTTATCGCCTCTAAACGTGCCCTTCACGATCCTGGACGACGGCGACACGTCGAACTCCATCAGCGGGGCGTTCAGCAACCTGCCGGCCGAGGGATCGACCATCACCGTCGGCGGGCACACCTACAAGATTTCTTACGTCGGCGGCGATGGCAATGATGTCACCTTGACCCGCATTAGCTAACCCGCTTCGCGGGTTCATGGGTGGTGGTGCCGGACGTTTCTGCCGCACCGTGTAGAGGCCTGGAGAGTTTGGCCGGGCTTCTCCTGCGCCATCTTCTGAGCTGCTAGTTTGCGCAGCTCTCATCCCGATGCTGCCGGCGGCTCAAGCAACGGCTTGAAGTCGGCTGGGAATGCTGCCCAGGATGCCTGGTAGGTGTCTTCTAACGGCGCCGGAACATACTCCTCCTCGGTCAAGAAGAGGGGCAGCGAGGGCAGCGTGTCTCCGACGGCTAGCGGCTCGACGTAGGCGGTTTTCGTTGGCACCGCCTTATAGGCAACGGCCGTGAGCGGCTTGTCGGGCGGCAATTCAAAAGGGCGCTCCGTGAATTCGTCCCAGATGGCCTTGTGGATTCCTTGCGGGTCTCGCGCGGACGGCGGAAACAGATCGACCACCAGGAGATGAATGCCCTGCCAGATTAGATCGGAAGCCTTGCGGACGAAGGCGCGGAGTGCGTTGCGACTACTTTTGTTCCCCGGTGAGACGATCTCGATGATGGCCACAATCCGCCCATGCCGGTGTTGGATGCGAATCCGGTTGGCCCGGCGGGCGTAGGTTTCCTCTTCGATCACATCCACGATCCTGGCACTGGGGGGGACGGTGGCGACGGCCAAACCGCCGTTGGGCTGGGATTGCTCCGTTGGCTGAGGCGAGCGATGCAGGGTAAGCACATCCGGAATCGGCCCGCTGGTTTGCTGATCGGTGAGGGCAACATAGCCGGGCGGCAGGATGCCCGCGTTGAGCGAACGACGCAGCTCGATCGTCCAGTCCTGATGAAAGTCGTGGAACAGGCCGGCATCAACACGGGTCCAATCGTGGATAGGCATCGTCACCTCCTGCTCATGGCCGGATTATTCTACCACGCCGGTTCAGAGCGAGGCGCGATTATCGGCTTGGCAATGGCGGTTTCGTAGACGGTCCTGGCATCCTGCCGGCCTGGCCATTTAACCGCTGACTTTTTTGGCACATTCGGGACAGAGTTGGCCAGAGGCGTGATCGTGGTCGGGACGAATTTGTACGGTGTACGGACCGGGGCTGAGGGCGGCTGACAAGGCCATCTCCGCCACCGCGTCGAAGTGCTCGTTGAGCCGCTGAGACATGGCCTTGAGCAAAGGGTCCAGTACCTCATCGACCAGGCGTTTGCTGGCCCGAACCATCACGGTCGAGTGCCGCTGCCACTTATAACGGTAGCCGACCAACCCGTAGCGCTTCAGCAAGGCATGGAACAGGACTTGCGACCACTGATCTGGCAGAGAGTATTGAAATTCAGCGACATCGCCAGCCGTGGCCAATTCACGGCAGCGCTCGATAATGCGCATCCGGGCTCGCTCGGCCTGCGCGGCGTCGCCCGCGGGCAACCCGGCCATTTGCACTTCAATGGCACGCAGCGCCTCCACTAGCTTTTGCTCGCTATCCATGTCAGGCCGTGGGCATGCTCGAGATGACGTTCAACCGTGGCTCGCCCCCGGCGCCGGGAACCAACTGAAAGTCAAGGATGAACCGTTGGTTGTCCGCGAAATATGTCTCCTTGCGGTGAACCAGTTCCAGCAGGATGGATCGGGCGTCGTCGCGGATCTCCGCTGGCATCTCGCTCAGCATGCTATTGAGCAGATCCTCCCGCTCCGAGCCGGAGACCAGGGCGGCGTTCCACGCAATCGTGCCCAACGACAACAATTTCTCCACGGTCTCGGGCGTTTTGCAGTCCTCCATGTACGGCTCGACAAATTCCTCCAAAACAACGGACATCTTTTCCACGCCCGGCGGGGAAACGATGACGATCGGCTCCTCATCCGGCCGTCCGCGGCGCTCCAGGCGCTTCGCACGCCGCTTGCGAGCTTTTTCCAGTTGCTTAGCTCGGTCTTTTTTTCTGTGGGAAGCCATGCGGATTTGCCTCAGAGGTCGCTGGCTGCAAAGGTTCCGCGGTGCAGGTTATTTTAGCAATCCTCGGCAACGGGGTCACGGCTGCACTGTTCTCTAATTCCGGCCGTTTCCAGAAGAGATATCGCCTCCTGGGCCACCCGATGATTCCGGTCTGCTTGACATTGCGGGGACTTGGTTAAACCTTCCCTCGGTATGCCACGTGCTGCCCGTCCTCCAGCCAACTCGCCTCCATTCGCTGGGAATCATAGCGGAAGCCGCGCCAGAGCGCGAGCCACCAGGACAAGTGGTAAAGCACTTCACTCATGACCGCGGCGGCAAACGGCAGCGCCAGAAGCCAGCACAGCACCAGATGAAACGTGCCCGCAATTCCGTGATATGCTAAATAGTTAACCGCAACGAACAGCATCACCAGGCCGCTGATGCCGAGCAAGTCCGCGATTACATGAAGCGCATGCCCAATCGGCGTGCATCTTTGCTTACCGACGCGCTCGCATTCGCTATCCCACATTGGATGGATAAAGAGCATACTTCCTCATCCAGCGATACGATTTGTCAGCAGTCCATCGGCCAGGTGGGCGCCTCACTCCACCGGCGGCTCCAAAGGATGATCCAGGTAAGGATGATATCCCCGGCACCACAGCCATGCGCCCACGGTCCAGTATACCGGCAAAAGCAGCGGTCCCCAGCGCTCGAACTGCCGGACATGGTGCAATTCGTGCGCGCGGCTGCGGGCCAGGCACTCGGCGTCCCTGGCAAGGATAACATGACCGAGCGTCAGCGCCGCCCCGCCACGGTGGACACGGCTCCCACGCAGCAGCCGGCCAATCAATCCGCCGGACACTTCGACGATGCCATTTCGACAGCGAACCGCTCCACCAGTCAACCTGGCCGCCAGAGCCAGCAATAAGCCAAGCAACGTGACAGGCAGTGCCCACAGGTAGCCTACCAGCCGCATGGTCGCTCGCTCTCCGCGGGATCGCCCTGATACAGAATCACGCACCCTCGGATTCCCGCAGTTGTTCCGCCAGCCACGCAGCATCCTCAGAGATGAGCGGTGGACGCAGCGGCTTGTGGTAATCGATGTCGCGCTCATAGCGCGAACGACGGTACACCGCTTCAATCAATGATTGAAGGTCCAGCGGAATGTCTGCGTCGGGCGGTGCAAGGGGGATGGGCACGAGAGGCAGCCGCTTCGTGTAATGTGCCGGCCAGACGGTGCAGCGAGGTGCCTCCTTCTTTCGGCAGACAAGCAAGTAATACGGACTGTCCGGCCAGGTGCCGACCATCGGCATCCGCCGGCCGCGGCGCAGCAGGTCTAGCTCAACGAAGTTGGCGTGACCCGTCAGGAATGCCAGCCTCTTTCGGTGGTAAAGCCGCCAACCCCGGGTGTTCGGTCGCTTGTTCGAAGGCGAGAGAACTTCAATGCCGGTGATTAACTTGTGCTCCGGGCCGCCTTGGTGAATCTCCAAGAACAGTTCACGGTACTCGGCCTTCACCACGGCTTGCATTAGGACGGGGCCGCTCCGTGGGTTCTCCGACGCAATTACAACATCGGGCAAGATTGACGGCTGCTCCACGTCCTCGTCGACGGCGAGCGCAACATACGACCGTTCCCCAGTACGGACCACGTAGCGCTCGGGCACGAGAGCTGAAAGTGTCCGCTCGATTTCGCCGATCAGCTTGCTGTGGAAATCCTCCCACAGGCCGCAGCCTTTGATGTACGGGTCCATGCCTGCAAACGGCGAAGCCATGCGACAGACCTCTCGCTCAGGAAGAAGACAACTCGCGCGACAGTAGGTATTTTATCGCCTCGGCGGTGAAACGCTTCCATGATGTGCCGTCTCTGTTTGGATTCTTTGCAGTGCGGCGACTGGTCGCCGCTTTTCGATTTTGGGATGGGATGTTGCTGCGTTGTCCAAAAATCCTAAAGCGGCGAACAGTCGCCGCACTCCAAAGTGAGACGCTACTGCCATATTCCATGCCATTGTTGTTGCCAAACGTGCTTGTTGGGGTTATCAAGGAAGAGTTGGCCGGCGCGGCCCTGCCGCTCGGCCCAGCCTGCCCTCCGCGGGGCTGCCCACCCCGGTCTGACCATCCCGTAGCCCGACGGCTGCACTCCTGCCGAGGCCTTCTGAGATGATGAAGTTGTCCCGACGATTGCCGCGTCCTACGTCGCTTTTGCTCCTGGCCCTGCTCGTGGCTGGCCTCGTGGTCCTGGCGGGCCGGCGCTCGCCGCTGCATGCCGACGGGCCGATCCCCTCGGCCACGGAGTTTCGGCTCAAGCCCGGCGACCATATCAGCCTGATCGGCAATACCCTGGCCGACCGGATGCAGCACGACGGCTGGCTCGAAACGTACCTCCAAAGCCGCTTCCCGAAATATCACCTGGCCTTCCGCGACCTGGGCTACTCCGGTGATGAACTCACCCTGCGGCTGCGCTCGGCCGGCTTCGGCAGCCCGGATGAGTGGCTGACCCGCGAAAAGACCGACGTGGTCTTTGCCTTCTTCGGTTACAACGAGGCCTATGCCGGCGCGGCCGGGCTGGATAAGTTCCGCAAGGATTTGGCCGAATTCATCCGGCACACTCGTGGCCACAAGTACAACGGCAAGGAAGCCCCGCGCCTCGTCCTCTTCTCGCCCATCGCGCATGAAGACTTGCACAACCGCAACTTGCCCGATGGCCGGGAGAACAACAAGGCGCTCGAACAGTACACCACAGCGATGGCCGAGGTGGCCGCTGCCAACCATGTCCCGTTCGTGGACCTGTTTTACCCGACCTTGCAGGAATACACGCGGGCGGCCCACCCCCTGACCATCAATGGCGTCCACCTCAACGAACGCGGCAATCACTTCGTGGCTCAGGTCATTGACGAAGTGCTGTTCCAGAGCCTGCCAGTTGTTCAGCGCGACGCAAAGTTGCTGGAGAAGCTCCGCCAGGCCATCGTGGACAAGGACTTCTACTTCTTCAACCGTTACCGCACGGTGGACGGGTTCAACGTCTACGGCGGCCGCTCCTATGAGCGCTACCTGGGCCAAACCAACCGCGAGGTTTTGCAGCGTGAAATGCAAGTGCTCGACGTCATGGCCGCCAACCGCGACAAGCGCGTCTGGGCGGTGGCCCAGGGGAAAGATTTGCAAGTCGATGATAGCGACACGCCGCCGTTCATCCCGGTGAAGTCCAACATCCGCGGTCCGGGGCCGAACGGCGAATTCAC
>JAJPHU010000050.1 GCA_021325115.1 Planctomycetota bacterium
AGCGAGCGGGGTTGCGTAAGCGCCCCGAGCGTTTGCTCACTCGGGGCGCTTACGCAACCCCGCTCGCCATGGACGAACAGCAAACTTGCATGTTCTTGGCTCTCATCTGTAAGTTGGTAGATATGCTGAGAACTATTTTTCGCCCGTCGATCCTGATTGCGTTGTCGGCGGCGGTAGTCGTGGGGGCCGTCATCGTCGTCTTTCAAGGTTCGCCGGCACAGAGCCGACCGCTGCCACTGCCGGTGCGTGCTGGCGAACACGAGATCGTCTGGCTCTATCCCGCTACCAACGCCGCATCCTGGGAGCGCTTCGTGGCGGCGGTACGACGAGCCGTCGAACGCTTGCGGCGCGATCGTCCTGGCGTGCAGGCCGATGATCAATCTGCCTTCCCTCAGCAGACAGCGGCAGTGCCGGAAGTGTCGCTATCCGGGGACGGGCTGGGGCCGCGCTTTATCTTTCGCTGGTATAAGCTGACCGGCGCTTGGAAGACGTGCGATTGGATCGAGGCGTTGCTGGCGCGTCAACCACCGCCGTTGGCCATCATCGGCGGCAACTCTAGCGACAGCGCCTACGAGTTGGCAACGTGCTTGAACCGCAATGCCGCGAAGCTGCCGGCACAACACCGTCCTCTGTTGTTGTTGACCAATGCCACTGCCGATAAGGTCGCTCCCTACACCGAAGACGAGGTGAATCGAATGGCATCCGAGGAAACGGCCACAGTCCCGATGACGCAGTTGTATCCCGGACGGACTTTCCGTTTTTGTTTCACCAACAAGCAAATGGCCGCAGCCGTCAGCGATTTCATCTGGGGATGTGATGATCTCCGTCCCGATAAAGATCCTGTGTACATGGCCCAGTGGAATGACGATTCGTACTCACGCGATCTGATCGATGGTTTCGGCACGGCGCTGCGACAAGTGATGGCGCGAGACCTGGCGAATCAGTGGACCTGGATGGTCAATCAACTGCTCTTCAACTTTCCGCCGGGACTGGCTGGGGGCATTTTTCCGGAGCAACGTCTGCCGACCGATCCCAACGAAGAACGCAGCGCCAGCACCTTCTGCTTGGGAATCCCACCGGCGTTGCACCGCATCGATTCCAGTGTCGGCTCCTTTGATACGCCCAATCGCTATGAAGCCAAGGTGGCCGGTGAAATGCTCGATGCATTGCTGTTTCAAGCGCAGTATCGGCCTTTGCTGATTGTGGCTGGCCAGACGCAGCCGTCGCGCCGCTTTTTGCGCGGCCTGGTTCGCGGGATGCCGTCGCTGTCCAAGCGGGTGCAAATCGTCGTCGCCACCGGCGACGCTATCGCCTTCAATACAGTGTACCGCGATCGGGATGTGGCCTGGAATATTCAGGATTTGCCGTTCGCGCTGGTGTTTTTCTGTCATCGCAATCCCATTGATGCTGCTGCAGGTTTTCGTGCCGGTTCGGGTAAAGATAGCGCACGCGACAGCACGGCCGAGACGGGGACCGAGGACGTGTTGTTGTTCGGCGATATTGTGGAAGCGCTGGTGCAGGCGGGCGCTCCGGTGATGGGAGCGCCTTGTGTCGACGCCGCGGAGCTGACTGAGCGTCTGGTCGAAGTACAGTGGAACGGTGATCGTATTGGGCCAGGCAGTGCGGGCGTGCCGTTGTTCGACCGCGAGGGCCAACGGCGCAACGGGACCGGAGAGCATGTCGTTTGTTTGCAGCCCCTGTGGAATGAAGATTTTAAGGATCGACTTTTGCCATGCGCAACCCTCTCCGTGTGGGAATGGCGGCGTCGCGATTGGGCCAAGGGTGAGTACGGCCAACACTGGCAGCGTCGTGGTGAACCGTTGATCGTATGGTATAGCGATAGCCGTTAAGACGAGAAATATGGCGGACACTGATCCTATCGCTGAGCGGACCGGGAGGCGTAAGCGCTTTGGGAGTCATGCGCGCATCCTGGCTGCTCCCTTGTTATTGTGGGGACTCGTCGTCGTTGCCCTCCGCGTGCCGCTGCAAACCTGGCTGGACGGCGAGAGGGGCTATGATGAAGCGGTCCTGCGCGAATGGCTGGACGAAGCCCGTGGCTATCGCGGCACGCTGCGCGAAATGATCGAGAATTACCTGTCCCACGCTCGTCGGTATGTGCAGTTGATTCGCTCTTGGCCACACCATTCCAACCAAGCCGAAGATCGCATTCTCCTGAAATGGAGAAAGAGCCTCGCCGTCCGCCATGAGGAAATCTACGAGCAGCTGCGGACGCTCGGCTCACCGCCCACTAAACGCGATGCTGGCCAACTGCCGCTATTCCCCATCATCTATCAACTACAAGTGCGTTTCCATCTGCAAGGAACGCCCTTGGCCGATCTGTCGGCAGTCCCGCTTAGCGCGGACGGTCTTCCTCTCGACGCACCGATCACCTGGGATTCTGGTCTGCCCTCGGATGCCAGCCAGTATCAGGTGTTGGAGCACCATCTTTTAGATCCTTACGCGACTATTTACGTCCGCTATCAGTTACACGCGTACAATAAACGGCAACGCCATGAGGAGGCATATCATCAGCGATTGCGCCAGCTCAGTGCCTTGGCAATAGCCGGTACGGTCCTCAGCCTGACCTGGATGGTCATCGTGCAACGACGCCAACGGGAACGCGAGCGCCGCCACGCCGAGACGGAACGGCAGCTGCTTGAACAGCGCTTGGCGACACAGGCCGCCGAGCGCGAGGCGTTGGAGTTGAAATCGCAGATGTGGGCCAGCATCGGCATCATGGCCGGTTCTTACGCCCACAACATCAAGAATTTGCTCGTTCGCCCCAATGATCTGCTGCGCCGCTGCCTGGATGCGGCCAATATGCCGCCGGACCACGCCCTGATGCTCAACGAGATCCAGCAAACGCTGGGCACCGTCACCGAGCGCTTGCAGCAGATCCTGCATACGGTGCGGCGTGATCCCAGCCGCGCCGAGACAACCCTCCTCGATCTCAACGCCGTGGTTGGCGAACTGGAGCAGACCTGGAAAGAGCTGGCCCGCGAGAAGTGGAAGCTGGAATTGGCGCTGGAATTTCAGACAGAGGGGCCGTTGTGGATCGACGGTGATATCTCGCATTTGCAGCAAGCCATCGAAAATCTGCTGTTCAACGCCCGTGACGCCACCTTCGAGATGCGCAATCATCTGCGCGATCGTGCCCGACAAATGGAGGATCTCGACGCCCAGGGCCGGCGTCAGGCGCTCATCGCCGCCGCCGCCTGGCGCGGCCGAGTGGTGCTTCGCACCTTCCGCCGCGAGCAGGAGATTGTTCTGGAAGTGTGTGACAACGGCGTCGGCATGACCGAAGAGGTGCGCCGCCGCTGCACCGAGACACACTTCTCGACCAAGCGCGACAACGCCCTGTACGAAGGCCACAGTACCGGCATGGGGTTGGGGCTGTCGTTCGTCGTGGCCATCCTGGAGCATCATCGTGCCCAGCTGGAGATCGATTCCGAACCGCTGAGCGGCACGACGTTTCGCATCCGTTTCCCTGCGGCAACCCGTGCAGCTATCGCCCCACATCTGCTTGAAACCACGTCCGAGGGACCATCGGCATGAAGTACCTGTGCGTATTCTGCGGCTCCAGCAAGGGCGGGCCGGCGATTTATGCGGAGACAGCGCGGCGTTTCGGCACAGTACTGGCCAGCCGCGACTGGGGTCTGGTTTACGGCGGCGGACACGTCGGTTTAATGGGCATTGTCGCCGATGCTGTGCTGCAAGCGGGCGGGCCTGTCATCGGCGTCATTCCGCGTTCGATGGTCGAACGTGAATTGGCCCACGAAGGTTTGACCGAGTTACACATCGTCGAAACGATGCACCAGCGCAAAGCGTTGATGGCCGAACGTGCTGTCGCTTTCGCTGCCCTGCCCGGCGGCGTCGGCACGGCCGATGAGTTCTTCGAGATCGTCACGTGGCGGCAACTGCGACTGCATGCCAAGCCGATTGGTTTGCTCAATGTCGCCGGTTTCTTCGACCCGCTTCTGGCCTGGCTCGATCGCACTGTCACCGATGGGTTTTTGCGCGCGGAACATCGCGGTTTGCTGCATGTTGCCGAGGAGCCGGAACGGCTGCTGGAGATGCTCTGCTCGCAATGAAGGTAGCTATGGCTCTTCGCCTTGCTTGATTTCGTATCTTTTTTGATTTGGCCTGCAGCAACTCCTCGCGCTCCGCGGCATTGGCGCGTTGTTTTTCTCGTTCGACACGTTGCTCGACTTCTTCCGCGCGGTGCAACAACTCCGCGGGCAATGGCAGCAACTGGCCCTGATACCAAAAACGGCACCACCCGTCCAACAACTCCATCGATAACAGGTACCAGGACCATCAATCAGG
>JAJPHU010000079.1 GCA_021325115.1 Planctomycetota bacterium
AATCGCGTTCACGATTTTACCCAACGGGAGGCAAGATGGCTGCGAAGCAGATTGCGTTCGATCAGGAAGCGCGGGAAGCGATGCGTCGGGGCATTAGCAAATTGTCCCGTGCTGTTAAGGTGACGCTCGGCCCTAAGGGCCGTAACGTCATCTTGCAGAAATCGTTCGGCTCGCCGACGGTCACCAAGGACGGCGTCACGGTGGCCAAGGAAATCGAGCTAGAAGACAAATACGAAAATATGGGCGCACGCATGGTCAAGGAAGTGGCTAGCAAGACCAGTGACGTGGCCGGCGACGGCACTACCACTGCCACTGTCCTCGCCGAGGCGATTTTTAATGAGGGACTCCGCGCCGTTGTCTCGGGCGCCAACCCCATGCTCATGAAACGCGGCATGGAGAAGGCCGTCGAGGACGTGGTGGCCAAGCTCCAGGCCATGAAAATCGACGTTAAAACCAAGAAGGACATGGAGAATGTTGCCTCCGTGGCCTCCAACAACGACCGCGAGATTGGCCGCATCATCGCTGAAGCGATGGACAAGGTCGGCAAGGATGGCGTCATCACTGTCGAGGAAGGCAAAACCTTGCAAACTACGCACGAGTTTGTCGAGGGCATGCAGTTCGATCGCGGCTACCTGTCGCCGTACTTCGTCACCGATCCCCAGAAGATGGAGTGCGAGCTGGAAGATCCCTACATCCTCATCCACGAAAAGAAAATTTCCAGCAACAAGGATCTGGTGCCGGTGTTGGAGAAAGTGCTAAATCAGGGTAAACCGATCCTGATTATCGCCGAAGAGGTTGAAGGTGAAGCGTTGGCCACGCTGGTCATCAACAAACTGCGCGGCACCTTCAAGTGCGCCGCCGTCAAGGCGCCCGGCTACGGCGACCGCCGTAAGGCCATGCTCGAAGACATCGCCATCCTGACCGGCGGTCAGGCCATCTTTGAAGATCTCGGCATCCAGCTGGAGAGCGTGCGCCTGGATCAACTGGGACGGGCCAAGAAGGTCAAGATCGACAAGGACAACACGACGATCATCGAAGGCTACGGCAAGAAGCAGGCCATTCAGGGCCGCATTCAGCAGATCCAGCGCGAGCTGGAGAAATCGACCAGCGATTACGATAAGGAGAAGCTGAGTGAACGGATCGCCAAACTCTCCGGAGGTGTAGCCAAGATCAACGTTGGGGCAGCCACCGAGAGCGAGATGAAGGAGAAGAAAGCGCGCGTTGAGGATGCCATGCATGCTACGCGGGCTGCAGCCCAGGAAGGCGTGCTGCCCGGCGGCGGTGTGGCCCTGTTGCGGGCCTCGGCCGGCCTTAAGCCGCCGAAGGATTTATCACACGATGAAGAGATCGGCTACAATATCGTGATCCGCGCCTGCCGTGCTCCGATCCAGCAGATCGCCGAGAATGCCGGCCAGGACGGTGCCGTAGTCATGAATAAGGTGCTGGAGAACAAGGACGTCAACTACGGCTACGATGCCCGACTGGACCGCTACTGCGACATGGTCAAGGAAGGCATCATTGATCCGACCAAGGTAGTGCGTTCAGCGCTGCAAAACGCCGCCAGTGTTGCGACGCTGTTGTTGACCAGCGATGCCTTGGTAGCCGAACTGCCCAAGGAAGAGAAGAAACCAGCCGGCGGCGGCGGCTACGAGGATATGTACTAAGGGCGAGCGGACTTTTCCCGCCCCCTTTGTGGGGGAGGGTTGGGAGTCTTTTCCCTCCCTCCTTGTGGGGGAGGGTTGGGGTGGGGGGGACACAACTTCCTGGCTCCATTGCCCTGCCCCCCACCCCAGCCCTCCCTCACGAGGGGAGGAGGTTTGGTCCGCTAGCTCTAAACCGCTTGCGGGTGCCGCATGTCAACGCCGCCGTGTGAGCAAAATCCTCTCGCACGGCGGCGTTAACATTTTGAGTGATCTGTTCAACCTGATGAACCGCTGGGTGCCGGCCTGGTGCTACACCGCTAACCCATCCAACTACGATGACGCCAAAAAATTTTCCCGAGGCTGTTGAGAAAGTATCCCACGGAATCGAAGACAACATCTAACAGAAAGAGTTCCCGACAGGGCCGACACCGCCTGCGCCGCCGGGTAATGGCCAAGCTTGACCGGACGTCTGGAGAACTCATCCCTCGGTCAAAAACGGGTTCGTTTGCATCTCATGTCCGACGGTGGTGACCGGTCCGTGCCCCGGATAAACCACGGTATCCGCCGGCAGGGTAAAAAGTTTACGGCGGATGCCTTCCAGAAGCAGCGGGCCGTTGCCACCGGGAAAATCGTAGCGGCCGATGCTGCCGCGAAACAACACATCGCCGCCGAACACCTGGATTGGCGCCCCTTCATGCACGAAAACAACGTGGCCAGGTGAGTGGCCGGGAATGTCCAGCACTCTGAAAGCGAGTCCAGCTGCCGCGATGATGTCGCCCTCCTTCACCGTGCGATCGGCAACGGGACTGACGACGGCGAAACCGAAGGCGGCGCTCAGGTTGGCATCGGGGTCCGTGAGCATCCGCGCATCGCCGCTGCCGATGAAGAGCGGGGCATCCGGGGCAAGTCGTTTCATGGCCTCATTGCCGGCGATGTGGTCAGCGTGACCGTGGGTATTTAGGATCGCACGCATGGTCAAACCTTCTTCGCGCAGACACTCCTCGATCAATTCCGGCTGTAAACCCGGATCGATAACCACGCACTCGGAGGAGCCGGGCCGCCAAACTACGTAGGTGTTCTCTTCAAAGGGCATCGATACAAGCGTGCGGATGTGCAGTGTAGGCGTCATTTTCCCCATCTTCCGTCTCTTTTTTTACCAGAATTGCAAGCATCTTGTAAATTATACACGCAGAACGTAGAGGACGGAGCATGGGAGCGCGAGCGCGTCCATCGGCGCAACCTGCTGTTGGTTAAGTGCTTCCATTTTTCCGCGCGACAAGAGGATCGGCTTTCTCGAACAATGGCACGACAGCTGCGAATGGGGTCCGAGCCGCGCCTTCGGAAGCGGTGCCGTTCACCGCCCCCGGGCGCGGCTCAGATGGACTCTGGAGATAGCATGTTCACGAACCGCATTCGGCATTCCGCGTTAGCTCGGCGCTGGTGGTATTTCAGCATGCTCGGCGTCTTGGGACTGGTCCTGCTCGCCGCCGGTCAACCGCCCCTTTCTCCTCCGTCTCCCGGTCAGCCGGCCGCGCCTCAGCCTATGGGTCCTTCTACCGGCGAGACACCCGTCCCGCCGCAGCCGGTTTCGCCGATGGATGAGCCATTGCGCCTGATCCACGAAGCACAAAAAGCCTATCAGAACGTGCATGATTACACCTGTTTGCTCATCAAGCGTGAACGGGTCAACGGCAAGCTGCCGCCGGATACCGTCATGGAAATGAAGGTGCGGACGCAGCCGTTCAGTGTCTATTTGCGCTGGCTGCAACCGCGCAACGAAGCCGGCCAGGAAGTTTGCTACGTCGCGGGCAAGAACGACGGCAAAATGCGCGTTCGTCCTAAGGGCGTGTTCGGTTCGTTTGCCGGTTTCATCTCGCTTGATCCCAATGATCCACGAGCGCGGCAGACCAGCAAGCGCAGCATCACCGAGGCCGGCATCGGCAACACAATCGAGCGCCTTGCCCGCGCCTGGGCAGAGGAACGCCGCCTCGGTGTGACGACGCAGGTACACGTCGCGGAATACGAATACAACCGGCGCCGCTGCACACGCGTTGAAATTGTCCATCCTGACAACGGCGGCGGCCATTTCCTCTATTACCGAGACGTTATCTACTTTGACAAGGAAACGCACTTGCCGATCCGCCTGGAGTTTTACGATTGGCCGCGCCAGGCCGGCGAACCGGGCCAACTCGTCGAAGTCTACAGCTTCGCTAACATGCGACTCAACGTCGGCCTGGGCGATGACGTGTTCAATCACTAACAGCGCCGGAAGCGTAAGCGATAGCTGCCTTGCCGTCGCTTAGGGCTAGCGGCCTTTTCCCTCCCCCCTTGTGGGGGAGGGTTCGGGTGAGGGGACACCACTCCCTGGCTCCATTGCCTTTACACCTCCTATCTCAGCCCTCCCCCACGAGGGGGAAGAGGTTTGGTCCGCTAGCTCTTACGCTTCCGGATCGCCCTGAAAAAATGTTTGACATTACCCGGCTTGGTTCATAACGTAGGAGAAAAGGAGGATGACGTTTCGCTTCAAATAACTTGGCGTGTAAGGGCTTGTTCATGCCTTCCCCCACTTCCTTTCCCCCCGGTTTCTCCTGACTTCACGTCTGTTCGTGACGGCGTGCCCGGTCCTTCTTGGCATCCGCCAACCCGTTTTTGTTTTTCCTGCTTGTACTGTTGACGGCGCATCGCGGCGTCCTGCCGTGCGCTTACCCTTGTATCCTGCGAGCAACGAGGCAGCACCGACATGGTTTCGCGCACCCTCCACTTGGCCATGTTTTTGGCACCCAATAGGTTCTCGCTCTATGCGTTCATCGCGCGCTACGTGCAGGCGCGCCCCGGCATCGTATGCGTTCCATCTGCATCGCCGCCGGCCTGACGACACAGACCAACAAGAGGGACGAGCCCCAGAGTCCCAGAGAACACAGAGAGGAAAAAGAGAAAAACAAGAAGGAGAAAGGATAAATCCCGAAAGTGTACTCGTTTGATTCTCCCTCTTTTTGCCTTCTCGGTGTTCTCTGAAACAGGTTCCCGCTGATCCTATCCCATCCCTGCTTTTCTTCCCCCTCTCCTCTTGTGGGAGGGGTGCAGTGAGGGGTGGAAGCCTTCGTACTCCCCCCCCTTCTCAAGGGGGGCGAAAGAGACAGCAACATCGGGATCTTGTATGAGGTTAACGTTTCGTCGGATTGAAAGTTTGGTTTCTCGAAATCTAAGGAGTATCGCCATGACAACCCAGCATCCGCGACGTCGCGTTGCCTTCACCCTGATCGAGCTTTTGGTGGTGATTGCCATCATCGCTGTGCTCATCGGCCTGTTGCTGCCGGCCGTGCAGAAAGTCCGCGAGGCCGCGGCACGCACACAATGCAACAACAACCTGCACCAGATGGGTCTGGCCATCCACAACTACCATGATGTGTACAACGCTCTGCCGCCCAGTCGGGTGGGGCCGCAACATGCCACCTGGTTCGTGGTCATTCTCCCCTACATGGAACAGAACAACCTGTACATGCAGTGGAACCTGGCCAACAACTATTATGAACAGACCCCAGCGGTGCAGAATGCTTTCGTCAAGCAGTATGTCTGCCCAACGCGGCGCAGTAGCCCGATGCCGAGCACGCAATATGAAGTGTCCAGCACCGGCATTCCCGATTCACAAGAGCACCCCGGAACACAGGGAGACTACGCTTGCAATGGCGGACAGTTCTATAACGCCATCGTAGATAATCCCCTGTGTCGGGGCGCCATGTGCTATGCCAATTCCCAGGTCAATAGCAGCGATCAGGTCATGTCGTCCTCGTCGCAGACCGCCCTGAAAGACATCACGGACGGGACGAGCAATACCTTTTTGGTCGGTGAGAAGCATTCCGTCATGAGTATGTGGGGTCAGAGCGGACCTTCGTGGGGCGAGGGTGCCATCTGGAATGGCGATTTTCCTCGTAACTTCTCCCGCATCGCCGGTCAGACCAAGTGGAACCTGGGCCAAGGCCCCAACGACATGACAGGGCCGTGGCACTGCAAATTCGGCAGCTGGCATCCTGGCATCTGCCAGTTCCTTTTCAGCGACGGCCACACGGCCGCCCTTTCCAATGCGACCGACATGAACACCCTACAAATCCTGGCGTGCCGGAACGACGGCCTGGTGGCTTCCGATCAATAAGAGCTACTGGACCAAACTTCCTCTCCCCTCGTGAGGGAGGGCTGAGGTAGGAGGTGTAAAGGCAAGGGAGCCAGGGAGGGGTGTCCCCCCACCCCAACCCTCCCCCACAAGGGGGGAGGGAAAAGCCCCCTAGCCCTAAATGAAGGAACATTTGCTCACCCTCCGCCGCTTAGGACACGGCGGAGGGTAAGGTCTTGACAGAGAGAACCATGTCCATGAATTGTTATCGCAATCTCCACTATGCCGGCATGATTCTCTTGGTCTGCATCACGCCGGGCTGCGGAAAGCCTCCGCAACCAGCGGACAAAGCCGAGAAAATCGTCGAGCAATTCCTGGATGCCTGGAGCCGAGGCGAGTCGCTGAATAAGTTTGCCGACCCCGATCATCCCATCCAGGGCATCGACCCGGACTGGAAGGAAGGGCGCCGCCTGCTGAGTTTTTTGTGTGCCGAAACCAAACCAGGCGAAACTCCCGAGCATTTCCGTTGCCGAGTGTCCCTTGCCCTGCAGGACCAAAAGGGCAAGAGAGCGGACAAGGAAGTCGTGTACGATGTGCAGTTAGGCGAGAAAAGCGTTATCCGTCGTATGTCGCCTTAGACGTTTTCTAATGCGGAGCATGGGAATGAGAACTTGCTGTCTCGCATCATCGCGATGAAACAAGAAAGAGGTACAGTGTAATTGAAGGTCTTGTTCCCAAGTTCGAGGTGAAAAACAATGTTATTTTTTACATTGGGGCTTCTGGTCTGTGTGACAGTTGCCGAAGGTGCCTCACCGGAAGACTTCAAGGCAGGCGCCGATTCGTTCGCCTATCGCATCGATGTCAGCAAAGACGAGCAACGCGGACCAGATGTGCCGCAGACGCCATCCCACGTCAAAACGCTGATTAAACCATTACTGGAACAATTGCGCAAAGACGGCAAAGGGCTGCGCCCTGAAAGCGAACGCAACATTGAGACTTTTTTCATGGTCGCGGATGCCTTCGAAGCAGATGGCCGACTTGCCGCGGCCCGCGATGTCCTGTTGACTCTCCAGGACAATTTGCGATCCCTTCAGTCTGCCCGCAGAGGGCAACCGCAGCCCAGAAGTCTCGTCACTTCCGAAGATGACCTACTTGCCTATCGGGACGCTCATAACATTCACGCGATCACGCCGTACTATTTAGTGGGTGCTCAACCCTCCGAGAAGGGCTATCGCTGGCTCAAATCCAAAGGCGTGACTACAGTCATCAATTTGCGTCAATCATCGGCCCACGAGAAAGAGACGCTCGAACGCATGGGTTTACGCTACGTGCATGTATCTTGGCCAGACCTGCAACCGCCGACGCTGGAGCAGGTGCGACAGATTGTCGAAGTAATCGAGAAAGAGCGGCAGCGCGGCGGCAAGGTGTTTCAACACTGTCTGCGCGGGATCGGCCGCGATGGCACTATGGTTTGCTGCGTCCGCGTCGCTTCTGGCATGACCGCAGAGAAAGCCATCGCCGAATGGCTCAAGGCTGCCCCTACCTGGCTCGAAGATCAGGCCCACGATAAGAACGGCAAACCGGTACAAATCGAACGTATCAAAGAATTTGAACGGGGACTTGGTCCAAAAGAGAAGCCCAAATAAAGCCCTTTCCGCGTCAGGATTGCAACCATCCCCAGCGCAGCGGCAGTACCTGCGCCGCCAGCCATAATTTACGCCATCGACTCAAGCGGACCCGGTCCTTGAATACGTCGTAATCGCGTTGCACAATCGCCTCGAGCAATCCGCGATAAGTGCGCAGAATGACGAGAAAAACCGTCTGGCCGTCGGCGTCGAGCAACTCCGCCAACGGCGCCGCCGCTTCGTAATAGCCGCGGGCACGCTCAACCTGGAAGTGCATCAAGGCGCGAAAACGATCATCATAGCATCCTTGTCTCAGCTCTTCCGCGGAGTAGCCGAAACGTTCGAGGTCCTGACGCGGCAGATAAACCCGGCCGCGCGCCGCGTCTTCGGCGAGATCACGCAGGATGTTCGTCAATTGCAAAGCGATGCCGGCCGATTCGGCATAGGCCAGCGCCTGTTCGTTACGAAAGCCCCAGATGTGGATACAGGCCAGGCCGACCGCCGACGCCACGCGATAACAGTAACGATAAAGATCGGTAAAGGTATCATAGTGATCTGTATCCAGGTCCATGCCGACGCCATCGAGCACGTCTTCCAGGTAGCGGCGGGGGATGCCGTAATGCTTGACCGTGTGATGAAAAGCCGGATGTAGGGGGTGAGCATAGACACCGGCCAGGGCGTCCTCGAACTGCTGCCGCCACTCGGCCAAGGCCAGGCGCTTGTCGGCGATCTCCTGCGGACCATCGGTCAAGTCATCGGCCACGCGCATGAAAGCATAGAGAGCGCACATGGCCCGCCGCAGCGGCGCGGGCAGAAGACGAAAGGCGTGATAGAAATTGCCGGCCTGCTGCCGCGCCAGCCGCTCACACCAGGTATAAGAAGAGGACAAACTAACAAGGCGACAAGGTGATAAGGTGCCGACGGATTCGCGTCCCAGTTTCTTGCCCTTCAGGTTGATGCCCTTGCCCTGCTGATCTTTCACCATGTCACTTTCCTACGTAGCCGGCGCCAGAGAGCACCGGCCAGGAGCATCCCTTTTTCCCATTGGCCAAGCGTCGGCCGCCGTGCCCACACATTGTAGCCTTGTTGCTCGATTTTGCGAAGAACAGCCAAGCCGCCCTGTGCGAAAAGCTCAATATCGACTTGCATCGCTTGCGGCATGCGCTCCACCAGCGGCAAGCCGCGCGAAAACAGCTCCCGTGTGCGCTCCACCTCGAAGCGCATCAACTCGGCGAAAGCGGGCGTGAAGCGCCGGGCAGCCAGGTCCTCATCACTGTAGCCGAAACGCTCGCGGTCTTCGCGTGGTAGATATACACGGCCAATGGCGAAATCCCGCGCCACGTCTTGCCAGAAATTCGCCAATTGCAGCGCCGTGCAGATATGGTCTGACAGGGCCGCACGTTCGTCGTCAAAGGCCTGGCACAGGTACAACACGAGCCGGCCAACCGGATTGGCCGAGCAACGGCAGTAACCGAGCAGCTGCGCGAATGTATCATAGCGCGTGACGTGCTGGTCCTGCTCAAAGGCCGAGAGCAAATCAAGAAACGGTTGCGGCGGAATATTAAAGCGATATATAGTATCTTGCAAGGCGACAAATACGGGATGGTGCGGCCTGCCCCGGTAGCAGTCGAACAACTCTTCACGCCACCAGCGGAGTAGCGACGAGGCCTGCGCTCCGCCGCCGGCCTCGTCGGCGAGATCGTCGGCCCACCGGCAATAGGCATAAACCGTATGGAAATGGCGCAGCAGGCGCCGCGGCAACAGCGCCGAGGCGACCGTGAAATTCTCATAGTGCGTGCGTGCCAGCCGGCTGCAATAGACCTGAGCGTCCGCGCGCGACGGCGGCGCGTAGGTTCGCTGAGGACCAAAACGGGACAATTCTGCCGCAAAAGCGTTGCTCATGGACGGCATTATAGCCATTGGCACCCTTTTCAGGCGAGCCGATGCTTGCGGAAACGCAATCTATGCGGACCCGCAGCTAATTTTCACGGCGAAACTTCCAGCCCCAGCAACGTCACGTCATCAGGCTGCCCGCCAGCGGCGAAGAGATCGCGGGCCAAGCCATCGATAAATTTTTGTATCGACAAATGTCGATGCCGTGTGGCCCAGGCAAGCATGCTGTCTGAGCCTGGCAAATGGCTCTCGAAGCGGCCGCTGTCGAGGCCGTCGCTGTAGAGCAATACTTTATCGCCCGGATTCAGTGGATAACTGCGAGCTGGAAAGGTGGTATCAGCTACGCCGAGCAACAATCCCTCTTGACGCCAGAACGTCGGCTCACCCGTCTGGGGAACGTACAAGGGATAAGGATGCCCCGCCCGCGCGAAGCGAAAAATGCCGTCGCGATGGTTGTACAGCGCGTACACCATGGTGATGAATGGCTGTTCGGAGAGATGCTGCTCGAGGAGATCTTTGTTAAGCCGCCCGAGCACTTCTTCGGGCGGCACCAAGCGATAATCGCGGCCAAACACTTCCTTGGTCTGGACCCCCTTTTTGACGAAAATGGTCAGCAAACTGGCGGGAACGCCGTGGCCCATAACATCGGCGACGTACAGGCCGACATGATTTTCGTCGAGGCGAAACACGTCATAGAAGTCGCCGCCAACGCGATCGCGCGGCAGAAAGTGGACGGCGAAGCGACCGTGCGGCACTTCAGGCAAATTCTTCGGCAGGAAACTCGCCTGGATGCGCTGAGCCAATTGCAACTGATAATCGATCTGCTGATGAAGCTGTTGCAGACGTTTATTGAGACGGCGCAGCTCGGCGCACTCAGCGGCCAAGTGATCGTAAGCGTTCTTCTCCCCCACGTTACGGCTCCCTCTCTCTCGCCTTACGCCCGAAACAACTTGCATCCAATCGGATCGATACTGTTTGCATTTGCCGCGGTGCCAGTTGCACCGGCTGCACGATTTCGATGGCCGGATGAAACGTCAGCCGGCAGATGAGAGCGGTTTCGGCGTCCAGTTCGCGGGACGCCTCATGCCAATCGGGCAACCAACACACCAGTTCGTAACGGCCCGGCGGCACTCGCGGCAGCGTAAAACGCCCCTCGGAATCACTATGGGTGTAGTAGGGATGATCGTCCACGAACAGCCAGCCACGCATCCAAAAATAGCCGCAGCCGCTGCTCAGCTCCACGAGGCCGCAGCGATTCAGGCGCTGGCTGCACGACTGATCGGCATCCGGAAAAGCACGCGTGAAGAAGGCGGCGCCGCGGACCCGGAGTGCGTGAAAAAGATTCTGCCGCGAAACCATCGTAATCGCATCGCCGCGGCGGACGAAGCCGGATTGGCCATCACGATCGCCTTGACAGACATGGACCTGGTAATCGCGCAACTCGACGCGGACGGGCGGATGGTCCCACGGCCGGGCCTGTCGCAGACGGATGCCACGGAGAAACATCACAGCGCCGGCCACGCCTTTGCTGATGGGATCGATGTGCGGCACGTTGGGGTTGGGCCAAAGGCGGCGCGGCTGGCCGGCATGCTCCATGCCTGGACTGACCGGCGCACGATACCCCGGTACTTCCGGAAGGGCCCCTTGCCAAATCACCTGACCGCGAATCGTGCCAGCTGTCGCCGCATCAAAGTCATGACCGATGTCGTGGTCGATCTTCACCACGGTTTCCGCTGGCGGCTCTGGCGACGTAGTGCCGTCGTCGCAGCCGGACAGAGCGGCCACACCGAAAAGCCCCAGACCGCAGACCATGGAAAGTGACAAGGTGACAGGACAACAAGACGACAGGGTGACTGTGGCCCCCTTTTTCGATTCCTTGCCCTCCAGGTTGATGTCTTTGCTGTGTTGATTTTTCACCTTGTCACCCTGTCACCTTGTCACTGCAGCTGCCTTCCGGCGCGAGTTGCGATGTACACCAGCGGACGAGATAGGGCAAGAGCGAAATGCGGTAGGGGATATCCCTCTGGATATTGGCGAGCGGGGTTGCGTCAGCCCCCGAGTCGGTTTTTCTGCTCCCTCCCTCGCTGGTGGAGGAGGGCTGGGGAGGAGGGCGTCCGCAGGTGAAACACTTCCCCCCACCCTAACCCTCCCCCACCAGGGAGAGGGAAAAGACCGCTCGCACGGAAACCCTCCTCCACGCCCAAATCGAGAGGAGCACCCTGCGGTGTGTTATTCACTCCAACGCTTCAGCAGATGGTGTTCGATGCCCAGTTGATCGCAAATGCGGCCGACGAGAAAATCGATGGCGTCTTGCAGCGATTGCGGCCGGGTGTAGAAAGCGGGCATGGCCGGCAGCACAACAGCGCCGGCTTCGGCACAGGCGGTCAAATTGCGGAGTTGGATCAAGTGCAGCGGTGTCTCCCGCGGCACCAAAATCAGCGGACGGCGTTCCTTCAAGTGGACATCGGCAGCGCGCTGAATGAGGTTCTGCGACAGGCCGTGAGCGATGGCGGCCGCCGTGCCCATGCTGCACGGACAAATGACCATGCCGGCCGTCAGAAACGAGCCGCTGGCGATGCCGGCCCGGAAATCCATGAAATGATGATAATGCACCAGACCGGCAGCGGGCACGGCGGCGCCCAGCAAATCGGCGAGAACAAAGCGATCCAGACAAACGCGGCGACCTAACTCCTGTTCGAGGACTTGCACGGCGGCAGGGCTGAGGACAAGGTGAACCGTGCGTCCAGCACGCAGCAGCACTTCCAGCAAACGTACGCCGTAAGGCGCTCCGCTGGCCCCGGTCAGAGCGAGCACAAGATCATTCGCAGCCATCGTAATCCCCCGGCGACCCGGCGAAGGCCGGCACCTGGGGGGTGTCGCTAGATTTGGGCGTGTGGGAGGGCTTACATGCGAGCAGTCTTTTCCCTTCCCCCTTGACTAAGGGGAGAGGGAAAAGACTGCTCGCCCAAAGGGCGCGACTCCACTTGCCCAAATCCAGCGGCAGCCCCCGGCGTCCGCCTCACCTTGACAGCCTCCTCGTTGGCATGTTAAGACTTCGCAGTTTGATTGCCGGCACCGAACAGCCGGATGCTTCGGGCCGGCCCCACGGATGGGGAAGATCATGATCCATCAGCGCAGCCAGCTGCTTAGCTCCTGCTTTCTCTTCACCGATCTGCTGTTGACCACTGCCGCCTGGTTCTTGGCCTATTACCTCTACTTCGAGTCCGGCTGGTTCCATCCGGAAAGGGGCGTCCCAGGGATCTTTCTATGCTTGCAGCGCGTGCCGTTGTTATGGCTGCTCAGCGTTGTCGCCTATCGCTTGGCTTCCATGTACGACGTTGGCCGATTGCGTCGCTTCCGCGAGGAGATCGTTGCCGTCTTTAAGGGCAGCCTGCTGTTGGCCCTGCTCGTCATGGCGCGGATTTTCTTTTTGCATGACGCTTACGAATCCCGTGCCGGCATCTTGCTTTTCTGGCTCTTGAACGTGGCCCTGGTGCTGATCGGCCGCCGGGCCGCCTGGGCCGTTATCCACACCCTACGCAGCCACGGCTACAATCAAACCTTCTCGATCATCGTAGGAACGGGCCGGGCCGCTCGCAAGACAGCCCGCGCCTTGCAGCGCGTCAGCTGGCTGGGCATCAAGAACATCGGTTTCGTCGATGAGAAAACCAATCGCCTCTCTGGCGACCTCGACGTGATGGGCGGCTTCGCCGACCTGCCACAACTGATCGAGAAATATGGCGTTCGCCATGTCTTCGTTGCCCTGCCGTTGGGCCGCACCGATGACGCCCGCCGCGTCTTTGAAGTGCTGTCGCGCTCACTGGTTGAGGTGCGCATGGTCTGTGACGCCCCCAACCTCGCTGGCTTATCGCTGACGACCACCAATCTCGACGGCCTGCCGCTGATTGGCCTGCGTGAAAGCCCCCATTTCGGATTGAATATTGTGGTAAAACGCGCAATGGACGTGGTGTTGTCGGCGCTTGCTCTGCTGTTACTCGCGCCGCTGATGGTCTTGATTGCCCTGCTGGTGAAGCTGACCAGCCCCGGCCCGATTTTCTATCGTCAAGAGCGCTGCGGACTGAATGGCCGGACCTTTCACATGTTGAAGTTCCGCAGCCTGCGCGTCGATGCCGAGCAGAAGACCGGCGCTGTTTGGGCAGTCAAAAACGATCCCCGGCGGACGCCTCTGGGCGCTTTCCTACGCAAAACCAGTCTCGACGAATTGCCGCAGCTATGGAATGTTTTGAAAGGCGACATGAGCTTGGTGGGACCGCGGCCGGAACGTCCTGTGTTCATCCAGCAATTCAGCAAGACCATTCCCAATTACATGGCGCGCCACTGCGTCAAGGCCGGCATCACCGGCTGGGCCCAGGTCCACGGCTGGCGCGGCAACACCTCGCTACGCAAACGCCTGCAATACGATCTCTACTACATCACGCACTGGACGCCCTGGCTAGATCTGCGCATCTTGTGGATGACCCTGTTCCACGGCTTCATCCACCGCAATGCCTACTAACCAGAACGTGCCGGAAGCGTAAGCAACGGCAGCCCCTTCGGCGCTTACCCTCTCGACTCGTTCGGCCAATGCCAACCCCATTTTTTGATTTTGCGTTCCAGCACAGTTTCCTTCATGTTCAGCGCTCTGGCGGCAGCGGCGACATCATGATGAGTGTCATCGAGTGCTTTGCGAATCTTGTCTTGCAGCTTCCATTCCTGGATGACACGGTAGAGCGTCCGCTCGCCGATGCCAAGCATTCTGGCCGCTTCCTCGCGGTTGCCTTCGGTCAATGCCAGCGCTTGCTCGATGTAGTAACGCTCGACTTCGGTGAGCGGCCGACCGACCAGATGGGCCGGACCAGCAGCGCGGCCATCTGTCGGTAGCGTTCGCTTCACGACGGCGCTATCCTGCACATCATCGAGGTTCAATACGCCGTCGGTGTCCAACACCACCATACTCTCGATGAAGTTGCGCAGCTCGCGGACATTGCCCGGCCAATCGTAAGCCGCCATCGCCCGCCGCACCGGCTCGGCGATGCTGACGACGTTTTTGCCGTGCTGGGCGTTCAGCTCCTTGATGAAGTGCGCCGCCAAGAGCGGGATGTCTTCGCGCCGTTCGCGCAAGGGCGGCAGCTTGACGGTCATTACCTTGAGGCGATGATAAAGATCCTGGCGGAACTTGCCCTCCGCGATAGCTTGCTCCAGATCGCGGAACGTCGCTGATATCAGCCGCACGTTGACTTTGATCGGCTCATTGCTGCCGATGCGGACAACTTCTTTGTTCTCCAACACGCGCAGCAATTTCGCTTGCAATGTCAACGGCATATCACCGATTTCATCGAGGAACAATGTGCCGCCGTTAGCGTACTCGAAGCGTCCCTTGCGCATCCGATCGGCCCCGGTGAAAGCGCCGACTTCGTGGCCGAATAGCTCGTCATCGAGAAGGTTCTCATTGAAAGCGGTACAGTTGAGCGGGGCGAACGGCTTGTTCTTGCGTGGGCTATTGTTGTGAATGGCCCGGGCGATCAACTCCTTGCCGGTGCCGGTTTCGCCGAGGATGAGAACCGTAGCGTTGGTCGGAGCGATGGCCTGACATGCTTTGATGACCTCGTGCATGGCCGGACTGTTGCCGATGACTCCTTCGAAGCCGAACTTCTCATCGAGCTGACGCTTCAGCTCGCGATTGAGCTTGGCCAGCCTCAGCCGCTCGCCAGCTTTGTCCACAATGGCGCGCAGCTCGTCGAGATCGACCGGCTTGGTGAGATAGTTGGCCGCACCTTCCTTGATGGCTTCGACGGCGGTTTTGATGTCGCCGTGGCCGGTTATCATAATAACTTCCGCTTCGGGCAAGACTTCACGAGCCTTGCGGAGAATAGCCAGACCGTCCAGATCCGCCATTTTCAAATCGGTGACGATAACATCGAATTCGTCTTGCTCAATCAGGCGGGCGCCGGCCGAGCCGCTGGTGGCCAAGACACATTCGTACCCGACGCGCTGGAGTCCTTCGGCCACGGTTTCGGCATGAAACGGCTCATCGTCGATGACCAAGACCTTGAGACCCTCGCCGGTTTTCGGTTTCGTGGGATTTTCTCCGAGTCGCGCCATGAGTTTGTTTCCCCTTCCGGAATCATCTCCCGCACAGGGAGAACAAATTATTTTATCGCTCCGACATTACACCTCCTAGCCCCGCCAGCTACGGTCTCTTGCCTCGGACGCCGAAAACTTGATGCAAACGTTGGTATCCCTAAAGCCGCTATCCCTGGACCTCCGATTTAGTCCCTGGTCCGTAGTTCATGGTCCGTAGCCAAGACAGCTAGTTCTTTGCCACAGACCATGAATTACGGATTAGGGACTGGAGGATGTCAATGAGCGAGACACAGATGTTACTGGGCAAAATCCAGGCACTGCGGCAACGGCTGGAGCAAGCGCAGGGATTGGCCAACGACGCACGAACAGCGGCAGCGGCGCTCGTCGAGGAAACCACCGGCAACCGGCGGCTCGCTGCCTTCGAGCGCCTCGTTGACGAGAGCGAGGAACACGATCACCAACTAGATCGTATCGTCCGTCCGCTGACGGCCCTGGTTCGCAAGGATGAAGCCTGTGTCCTGCCGCGCCGCTTGACTTCGCGGGCACGCCGCGCCCTGGAACGCGGCCGTGACCTGTTGCTGCACCTCCGCCAGCTGGCTGACGCTTTCGATCCGTCAGAAGAGAGCGAAGCGTCTTCCCCTCTGTTCGACCGCCACGATCCGCTAGCCAAGCTGTACCGCGAAACCATCGCCCTGACCGATACTGCCTTGCGCATGATCCCGCTGTTCCCCGATACCACCAGCGCGCAACTGAAATTATGCGAGGGCTTGGAAGCGATCCTCAACGTGGTAGCTGAGCGGCAACGGGTGTTGTCGGCCGGTGTCAAACGACAGCGGCGCGAAATCGATTGCATCTCGCGCCTGGCCGGGCTGTTGACTGCACTGGATCGCGGCGAAACGATCGACAAGCAGCCTTTCCTGGCCCTGGCGGAGGAAGTGCTGAACGATGCGCAGGAATGCGGCCCCTTGCGCTTCCTGGAAGGCAATCCCTACACCCCCGCGCACTTCGCGGCCTGTCACGGTCTGACCACGGCGCGCGTCGCTGCTCGAATCATTGGCCACGATCCGGAGCTGCGTGGCCGGCCACTCGATGTGCTGTTGGCCGCCTTGGTCCATGATGTCGGAATGCTTCGTATTGCGCCGGAGATCTTGGCTTGTCCTAAACCGCTCGACGCCAATCAACGCCGCATCCTCGAATCGCATTGTCATCTGGGTGTCCGCATGGCTGGCCCTCTGTTGCTCGATGCGCCGTGGTTAGCCGAGGCAATCGCCGGCCATCACGAACGGCTCGACGGCACTGGCTATCCGGACGGCTTGCGCGATTTCCAGATCAAGCCGCTGACGCGCCTGCTGGCTGTCTGTGATGTCTACGCTGCTCTCTGCACACGCCGCCCGCATCGCCCCGCCTGTGAGACGCGCACCGCCCTGACCGACACGCTGCTCTTGGCCGAGCAAGGACAACTCGACCGCCATTATGCGGAATGTCTCCTCCATTTATCGTTTTATCCGGTCGGCTCCGTTGTGGAATTGGCTGACGGCGCCGTGGGCGTGGTGGTGGCGACGCCGCAGCCGCGCCGCGACCTGAGCAGCCCGGCCCGGCCGGTCATCGCCCTGCTGATGGACACGCAAGGCCAACCGCTACCATTACCGCACCACCTCGACCTGGCGCAGTGCGATAGTCCCAGCATTGTTCGTACCTTGTCCGTCGCCGAGGGCCGCGAGCTGCTCGGTGACCGCTTCCCGGAGTGGGTGTAAGGCAGGGTTTCGGTTTAGGGTTTAGGGCTGCCTGTAACTCTAAACCCTAAACCCTTCGGAAGAACTGCATGACCAGTCATGTGAGCTATCTGCGATCGACGCGCCATCCCTGGCCGTGCTTGCTGTTTGTGTTGCCGCTGATCCTCGCCTATGAATCGGGCGTCATCGTGCTAGGGGGGCCGCATCCGGAGAACTTGCGCAATGGGGCCGATAATTGGCTGCGCGTCGGCCTGATGCGCCTGGGCATCTCCTGGGTATGGCTGCCGCCAGTCGTGTTGCTGGCGCTGATGATTGTCTGGGCCTGGAAACAGCGGCACGAACGGCCCAACGAAGTCTTCGCCGTCCTCAGCGGCATGGTCCTCGAAAGCGTCGCCTACGCCATCGGTTTGTGGGGCATCAGTCGGGCTTTGGGGCCGCTTTTGGAGCAATTCGGCATCGAGTTGGCCGCTGGCTCCACCGAACCAGCAGTGGGACAGGTCATCACCTACCTGGGTGCAGGGATCTATGAAGAGGCGTTGTTCCGTCTTATCCTGTTTTCGTGTCTCTTGCGTTTGCTGCGCTTGCTGGATGTAAATGGGTTGTTGGCTGTGTTGTTGGCCGCCAGCGCCTCGGCCCTGCTCTTCTCCGCCGCCCATCATATCGGCCCCTACGGACAGCCCTATAGCAATTATCTGTTCCTGTTCCGCTTGATTGCGGGCTTGTATTTCGCCATTCTCTTCCAGGCACGCGGCTTCGGCATCGCCGTGGGGGCACATGCTTGCTACAATTTGATGGTTAGTATCGGTGCGAGTTAAACGATCGGTGTGAGTTGCTTTGAGGACAAGTGGCCTTTTCCCTCTCCCCACAAGAGGGGAGAGGAGTGTTTTTGTTAGCCTCAAGCGAAGCGTGTATCAACTCACGCCAAAAACGCTCGCGTTCTCTGTGTCAGCGAAGTAAACTAACTGCTATAGCTCGCCGCCAGACCCGCCGCTTGATCCCACCTACGAGGGCTTGTTCGATCCGCAAGAGGGCGATATCTCATGAACGCTTCACTGTCGCATTGGTCCTTGTCCCTTTGCCTCGTTCTCATTAGCCTGCCGCTGCCCCTGCCGACCGATCAGGTTCGCGCCGCCTGTGGCGCGGAGGCAACTGCCGCCGCCCAGCCCGTGGCCTTGCAAGTGCAGCCGGAATCCGTCACGCTTCGCGGCCGGCACGCTCATCAGCAATTGATCGTCACCGGACGCTATGCCGATGGACTCGTCCGTGATCTCACCCCCCTGTGCGCCATGCGTAGCGAATCGGCCGAGGTCGCCGTCGTCGATGAGACCGGCTACGTCACGCCGAAGAAAAATGGGCAGACAGCCATTCTCATCCAGGCGGGTGACAAGATGGCGCGAGTACCGGTGGTCGTCACGGATCTTGGCAAGCCGTCTATCACCAGTTTTCGCAACGAGGTGATTGCCGCTCTCAACGTTGGCGGCTGCAACGCCGGTGCTTGTCATGGCACGCCCTCCGGCAAGAACGGTTTCAGACTGAGCCTGCGCGGCTTCGATCCAGCCGCTGATTACGTGCAGTTGACCCGCGATGCCATCGGCCGGCGCACCGACCGCCAAGAGCCGGATGCCAGCCTGATTCTGCAGAAAGGACTGGGCCGGGTGCCGCACGAGGGCGGACAACGTTTCTTGCCCGATAGCGTCCCGGTGCAAGCTCTGCACGATTGGCTGGCCGAGGGGCTGCGCGACGATCCGCCTGACTCGCCAGTCCTGAAGAGCATCGACGTCCTGCCTGGTTCGCGCGTGCAACGGGCGTCGGAATCCGCGGGGCGCTTACGCAACCCTGCCCGGCAGCAGTTGGCTGTCCTCGCCCATTTCTCCGACGGCAGCATCCGTGATGTGACACGGCTGACCGTCTTCACCAGCAGCGATCCTGCCGTGGCCGACGTTTCCAGCACCGGACTGGTCTCATTCAAACAAGCCGGCGAAGTGGCGATCCTGTGCCGCTATCTGATGGAGCTGCAAACCGTTCGCCTCACCTACCTCGAACCGCGCGACGGTCTGGCCTGGACCGATCCGCCTCAAAACAACTACATCGACAAGCTCGTCTTTGCCAAACTCAAGATGCTCAGTATTCCACCTTCGGATCTATGCACAGATACCGAGTTTATTCGCCGTGCTTACCTCGATGTCTGCGGCATTTTGCCGTCGCCGAAGGAAGTGCGTGATTTCCTCGCCGATGGCTCTCTGAATAAGCGGGCCAAGCTGATCGATGCGCTGGTGGAGCGTCCCGAATATGCCGATTTTTGGACTCTTAAATGGATGGACCTGTTCCGCAGCAGCCGCAAGGCGATACAAGTCAAGGGCACGCACGTCTTTCAGCGCTGGCTGCGCGATCGTCTCGCCCAGAACATCGGCTTCGATGGGCTGGTCCGTGAGTTGTTGACGGCCAGCGGCAGCACTTTTGCCAATCCGCCGGCCAACTACTACCGGGTAGCCCGCGATCCACAGAATCTGGCCGAGACGACGGCACAGCTCTTTTTCGGCATCCGCATGCAATGCGCCAAGTGCCACAATCACCCTTTTGAGCGCTGGACACAAGATGATTACTACAGCATGGCTGCCTTCTTTGCTCGTGTCCGTCACAAGAAAGATTGGCTGGAGCCACCCCCCAATCCAAAACGGCCAGGAGGCGGAGCCGAGATCATCTACGACGGCCGCTCCGGCGAAGTGACGCAGCCGCGCACCGGCCAGGTGATGAAGCCGAAATTCCTGGGCGGTGCCGTACCGAACATTCCGCCGGGCGTCGATCGCCGCCAGGTGCTGGCCGATTGGCTGACCAGCGGCGACAACCCCTTCTTTGCCAAGTCTGTCGTCAACCGCATCTGGTATCACCTTCTCGGCAAGGGCATCGTCGATCCAGTCGATGATTTCCGCGACTCCAATCCGTCGGCCAACGATGAATTGCTCGACGCTTTGGCCAAAGATTTTGTCAGCCATAAATTCGATGTCAAATATCTTATTAAGGTCATCTTGAATTCGCGGACCTATCAGCTCAGTGCCCAGCCCAATCCGTACAACGCTGATGACAACAAATATTTCTCCCATGCGGTGACAAAACTGTTGACGGCGGAGCAGCTGCTCGACGCTATCTGTACGGTCACGGAAGTGCCGGAAAAGTTCGCCGGTCTGCCGCTGGGCACACGCGCCGTACAGCTGCCCGATGGCGATGTTGCCCACCCCTTCCTGAAGACGTTTGGCCAACCGGCCCGCGAATTGGCCTGCGAATGCGAACGCGAAAGTGACAGCAATCTCGCTCAGGCACTCCAGCTTATCAACGGGCCAACCATCAACGACAAGATCCGCAATCCCAACAACCGCATTGGCCGACTGCTCAAGGAAAAGACCTCGGAAACAGCAATGCTTAACGAATTGTATTTGTCCACACTGTCGCGCTTGCCGAACCCCGAGAACGTCCAGGTGGCGCTCGAACACCTCGCGCGTGCGCCAGACAAGCGCAAGGCCTGGGAAGACATTCAGTGGGCGCTTTTAAACGCCAAGGAGTTCCTGTTCCGCCACTGAAATGGTGCCGCTATCGATGGGAGCGATTGAGGTCCGGCTCTCTCTCCTCGCCAATATCCCCTTGCTTTTTTTCGCTCTACCTGCGAAAAACGCTCCCTACGGAACATCCTTCCGGTCGCTACGGCCCACGGGTCGACAGGACACGACCTTGAGGCTCCCTCCTCTGGCCTTGCGACCGTTCGCGGAGCGGACCCGGCATGTTTCAGCAATCTCCCCCAGCCTCCATTGTGGAGGCGCTGCCAAAATACGGCCTGGATGAACGGAAAATCCTATGGGCCGCTTCTACGGACCTCAGCGCGGAGGGCCGGCCAGAACGACAATGGCTCCTCTTGTGCGGGCGTCGACTGGTGTTGTTATCCGAGGATGCAACACCGCGGCTCTTGCACACGTGGACGGTGGATGAAGCGGAAACGTTTCGCACTCATGCCGGCGTCGGCTCCGGATTCTTGCAAGCGCGTATCGGCGGCGTGTGGGTAGATGTGGTCCGCTATTCCAACAGTCTGGCTGGCCGATTCGCCAAGCTGGCGGCAAAACTCGAAGCGATGCGCGACGGTGGCGAATTTAGCGTCCGTCCCGAAGACGAGATCGATGATTGCCGCTGTCCGAGCTGTGGTCTGGCCCTGAGTTTTGCCGGCGATGTCTGCCCGCGCTGCATCAATCGCGGTGCCGTCCTTAGCCGTGTTTGGGACTTGTTGCGCCCGTATCGCGGCGGCGTAGCGGTTGTGTGCGCGCTCATCTTGCTAGGCGTGGTACTGGAATTGGCTCCGCCCAAGCTGCAAGAGTATCTTGTCGATCACGTCCTCCAGACCGATGCGCACGGCGGCCGCGCCGGCGATCTGCTGGGGGCGCTGTTGGCCATCGTCGGCGCTCTGGCCGTAACGCGCGTGCTACTCGCCCTGGTCAACGCCCTCAAGGGCGCCCTGGCCAATCGCCTCGGCACAGCCATGACCTGCACCCTCCGCGCCCGCATGGTTGCAAAATTGCAGACTCTTTCCGTCGATTATTATGATCGACACCCCGTCGGTGTTCTTATGAGCCGGGTGGCCCACGATACCGAGGCGTTGTACGGACTCATTCATCAGCTGACAGGCGGCTTACTCTTGCAGACCTTGCAACTGGCAGGCGTCGGCGTCATGTTGTTCACCCTCAACGCCAAGCTGGCGCTATGGACGCTGGTACCGATGCCGCTGGTACTGTACGGCAGCTGGTTTTTTTGGCGGCACGTCTACCCGCGCTATCACCGCTACTGGGACTCGGCCAGCAAGCAAGCCGGCACCTTGGCTGGCATGTTGTCGGGCATCCGCGTGGTCAAGGCGTTTGCTCAGGAGCGTCGGGAATTCGAGCGCTTTCAGAGCAGCAGCGATTCGCTGCGGTGCTCACGACTGGAAGTCGAGGGAGCGGCATCCACGTTTTCGGCAGTGATGCAGTTGGTGTTCAGCCTCGGCGGCCTGATTGTCTGGTTCGTCGGCGGCCGCGATGTACTTGGCGGGCAAATGAGCCTCGGCGGTCTGATGGCGTTTTTGGCCTATCTGGCCATGTTCTACACGCCGCTCTCGACCCTGGCCCAGCTGACCACCTGGCTGACCAGTTTCTTGACAGCCAGCCAGCGCGTTTTTGAATTGCTCGACACCACACCGCGCGTAACCGAATCCGAGACGCCAATGCAGCTGCCGCCGCTACGCGGGGCCATCCGCTTTGAGAACGTCACCTTCGGCTACGATCGCAATCATCCGGTGCTGAAGAATTTCAACCTGCACATTCGTCGCGGCGAGATGGTGGGCATCGTTGGCCGCAGTGGTTCAGGGAAAACAACATTAGTTAATCTTATTTGTCGCTTTTATGACACCGATGCCGGCCGCATCACGCTCGACGGCCATGATGTGCGCGAGCTGCCGCGCGAATATCTGCGCAGCCAGATCGGCGTTGTCTTGCAGGAGCCGTTCCTGTTCTGCGGCACTGTCTGGGAAAATCTTGTCTACGGCAAGCCGAACGCCAAGCCGGCGCAAGCGTTGGCTGCGTCCAAAAGTGCTCATGCCCACGAATTCATCATGCGTCTGCCCTGGGCTTACGACACGCCCCTGGGCGAGCGCGGCGCCGGCTTGTCTGGCGGCGAACGGCAACGGCTGTCGATTGCCCGCTGTCTGCTCTACGATCCGCGCGTGCTGATCCTCGATGAGGCGACCAGCAGCGTCGATCCCGAATCGGAACGCGCCATCCAGGAAGCGTTGGCTGTGCTGACGCGCGGCCGAACCACCATCGCCATCGCCCACCGTCTTTCGACGCTACGAAACGCCCACCGCATTCTTGTCCTCAATCGCGGCAAGCTTATCGAGCAAGGTAGCCACGAGGAGCTGATGGCGCAGGACGGGACCTACGCGCGTCTGGTGCGCATGCAAACGGAAGTCCATGCGGAATCGACAGTTGATGGTTTGGTCGTCGCCGGCCGCCGCACCCCAAGCCGCAATCTGCAATCCGAGGGCCCAAAGACTTCTCAAACTCAAAGTCAAAAATCGCAAACGGCTCAGCTCGATCCTTTGGAAGTTTCTTCTTCCTCCTTAGGATTTCCTTCGGATTTCGAATTTCGGAATTCGGATTTTGGTCTGCATTGGCTGAGGCCGGAGGAAACACGGTTGCAGCGCGGCGAGCGTGATACGCTGCAAGCGGCCATCGGCACGTCCCTCTACGATGGCCTGTTCGCCGTTCGTGCTCTGCCGGCCACTTGCCCCGATCAGTTCATTAGTCTTCGCTACGCCGACGAGGATGGGCAAGAACATGAGGTCGGCCTCATCCGCGATCTCGCCGATTGGCCGGCCGAGGACCGCGCTTTGTTGGAACAGGCGTTAGCGCGACGCTATTTCGTCCGCGTCATCACCGCCATTGACCACATCGAATCGAAATACGGCCTCCTGATGTTTCAGGTCCAGACCGACCGCGGTCCTGCGCATTTCACCATGCGCAACAGCCATAGCCAGGCCCAGGAATATGGCGAAAACGGCAAATTACTCCTCGACGTAGACGACAACCGCTATCTCATTCCCGATGTCGATGCCCTGCCGCGCCGGCAGTATTTACTATTTCAGCGATACGTATACTGGTAAATAGGGCGTCTGCAACTGATAAGCGTACCGCAGTACAACCATGCTTGTTCGTGCGGTTGCCAGGATTCACAGGCAGCCGCAACGTTTGCGCCGGGCACGAACGGAATGCGGAAACAATATTTCCTGAAATAGATTGCCCGCCTCATCGAACGGCAGTGGCTGACAATTGCCTGTCACTTCCAGATACGGGTTCTTTCGTGCCTCTTCAATCAATGGTGATGACACCCACAATTCCTCGACCTCCAGCGTATTTGGGATAAGGGCCATCCGTACTGCCTCTCGATTCGGCTGCCAGCACGTATCCAGCCCTGCCTCGATACAGGTCCGGTCGGTGGGGAAGGCAAACGGCAGTTGCGAACGGCGCAAGAAACATGCCGTTAGATTATTCATGCGAAACGGCGCCGGATCGATAGCGGCGAGCAAGCGCTCGGTGACGAGGTCAGCGATGCCGCAGCCGGTACCGTTGCCGTGGCTCTCCGGCGACAGATCGAGAGCGCAGATGCGCGTGATCTTCGGCGTCTCGAACTCCGGTTGCGTCTCAATCAAGAGTCGGCCGACCACATTGGGATCGATACCGGCGCCGCTGTAGTTTTTGCCAATCTCGCCGATAATCAGCAGATCAAGCTGCGCAAACGGCAGCCGGCCCATCAGACCGCGCGCCTCCTCCAGCAAGCGCGGCTCCACGTCAAACAGCTCATCGCGGTCAACCACTTGCAGCCGCGCCGTTTGCTCGCGGGCATTTTCCAGGATGGCCAGGCCGCCGATAAACGGCGTTTTCTCGACGATGACGCGGGCCGTCTCCGGCAGCATGTCCCGCAGGCCACGAAAGCCCCAACGATGATGCTGCGCCGCTCCGTCGCGCTTGCCCAAACCGATGACGAGCATCTTGGCGATGCCGCTCTCAAATCGACCGCGAAAATCGGTGTGCGGCTTGATGCGCGACACGGTGACGACGGCATCCGCCTCCAGAGCGTTTTTGTCCCACCACACCGGCTCACCCCAGCTGTTGGTGCCAATGCGCACGGCGGTCATATCGGTTTTGACCGGCACCCCCAGCGCTTGTTCGCTAATGCCGTATTCGCCGAGCAGTTGGCGTTGCCCGGCTGCCGTGGCCCCGCCGTGGCTGCCCATCGCCGCCACAATGAACGGCTGCGCACCCAGATCACGCAGGCTATCGAGAGTGGCACGAACGAGGGTAGACAGATTGGCGATGCCGCGGCTACCGACAGCGACGGCCACACGACTACCGCGACGGATGCGGCCGGCCACACGCGAATCACGCCATTGCTTCCGCACCTCGGCAGCGACATCGGCGAGGACAGGTTGCGGTGCAGTCTGGCGAAGGGGGGCGACAGGCGGAATGTCCATGTGCGCAAATCTCCTCCAATTACCTACAAGGGCGCTGGCTTTATCGACTCTCTGTCTATATTAGCGAATTCGCCAAACGTCCTCCCGGCGCGATGTATCCTCGGCCAGGAGGGCGAATGGCAAGCCCTGCACAGCAGGCAGCCAACCTGCCTACCCCGACCCCCACCAGGAGGGAGATGTCCGCTCGTCCTTGGCCCTTAAATGGCCCTGTATTCCGTGCGATCTTGAAAGTCGATGGCATTGTCGCACCAAGTAGCCGGAGTTTCTCTCTCTCATCCGCGGCAGAAAGACTCTCACAATCGAGAATCCAGCGCTTTGTTTCGCCGCAGGTCGAAGACGCGCTGGCCTGCGCCTTGCGGCCAAATAATAAGGATTGTCAGGTCTCCTCCGTCTCTGTCGATCCGTTGGCACATCATTTGCTTTCCTGCCCCTTCTCATGCTCCATGGGGAGACGAGAGCGCTCCATTGCTTGGCGGTGGATGAATTCATACATCAATGTGCGGGAATTGAATTATTGCCCGCGGCTTGTGGATGAGGCGATATCGATGCCCCAGATCTTTCACCGAAGTTTCAACACTATCTCCAAGGTGACGATCTTCGGCGCGGTTTTCATCGCGGCCGGACTATGCTGGTTTGCCGCTATTTTCTATCGCTCTTCGTATGTCACCGAATCGCACCTCGCCTTTGTCCAGCCGGTGCCGTTCAGTCATGCTCACCACGTCGGCCAGCTCGGCATCGATTGCCGTTATTGTCATACTACTGTCGAAACGTCTGCGTTCGCTGGCATTCCACCGACCAAGACGTGCATGAACTGCCATCAACAGATCTGGACCGGTAGCTCCATGCTTGAACCCGTGCGCGAAAGCTATCGCACGGACCAATCGATTCCCTGGGAGCGTGTACATAATCTGCCCGGCTTTGTCTATTTCGATCACAGTATCCACGTCGCCAAGGGCGTCGGCTGCGCTTCGTGCCACGGCCGCATCGACGAAATGCCGCTGACTTATCAGGAAAATACTCTGTTGATGGAGTGGTGCCTGGAGTGTCATCGCAATCCGGAAAATTACCTCCGGCCCAAGTCGGAAATTTTCAACATGAGCTGGAAAGCCGAGGATCAAACAGCGCTGGGCCAGAAATTACGGCGTGAGTACGGTGTACGTACGCCGCATGAGCTGACCAGTTGCTCGACGTGTCATCGCTGATTCAGAGCCGCGACCGTAAAGAAGCGGCCAATTTCACCGCTCCCTTAGGGTCGTGGCTCTGTATTGCAAGAGGATCATCATGGCAGTGGATTCAGAAGGTCGCCGATTTTGGCGTAGCCTGGAAGAGTATCTGGACACGCCTGAATTCCAGGAGATGCTGCACCGCGAATTTCCGGAGCAGGCGTCGGAGTGGACCAACCCGCTGACGCGGCGACGCTTCCTGACGCTGATGGGTGCGTCCCTGGCACTGATGGGGCTGAACGGCTGTTCGACACAGCCGGCGCCGCGTGAAAAGATCATGCCCTACGTGCGGCAGCCGGAAGGGATTGTGCCAGGCAAGCCGCTGTACTTCGCCACGGCCATGCCGCTGGCCGGTGTCGCCACCGGCTTGCTCGTTGAGAGCCACGAGGGCCGGCCGACCCGGATCGACGGCAACCCGCTCCACCCCGCCAGTCCTCCTGGCTCCCGCGACGATGCCGAAGTTGGTTCCAGCGATCTGCTGATGCAAGCGGCCATCCTCGGTTTGTACGATCCCGACCGTTCGCAAGGTGTGACCTATCGCGGCCAACCGCGCGCCTGGAACGATTTTTTGGCCGAGCTGCGCCGGACACTGGACAAGCTAAAAAATCAGGGCGGCGAGGGATTGTACATTCTCACGGAGACTGTTGGCTCGCCGACGCTGGCAGCCCAGTTGAACGAATTGCTTGACGAGGAGCATTTCCCAAAAGCGAAGTGGTATCAGTACGAACCGGCCGGCCGCTCCAATGTCCTGGAAGGTGCCAAGCTGGCCTTCGGTGAATACGTCAACACGTACTACGATTTCACGAAAGCCGATGTGGTCCTGTCTCTCGACGCGGATTTTCTGTTTTCCGGCCCCGGCACGCTGCGCTACACGCGCGATTTCATGAGCCGTCGCCGTGTTCGGACCCGGCAGATCGAACCTGCGGCGGTAAAAATGAACCGCCTCTATGTCGTCGAGTGCGGCATGAGCAACACCGGCGGCGTGGCCGATCATCGTCTTGC
>JAJPHU010000293.1 GCA_021325115.1 Planctomycetota bacterium
ACCCTTTGTATGAAAAGAGAACGTCATGTTGCCTTTGGCGACCCTTTTGCACCCGACCGATTTCTCCGAGAATTCTGAGTTCGCCTTCCGGTTGGCCTGTGCGCTGGCGCGCGACTATAAAGCCCGGCTGGTTCTGTTGCACGTTCTTCCTCCACCAATGGTGATCTACGCCGGAGGGCCGGTGCCTGCAGAAACCTGGCCCAGTATCGAGGAAACGAAAGAAAAACTCCGTCAATTGGAAGGCCAAGCTCAGGGTGTTCGTGTTGAATCACAGGTGATGGAAGGCGATCCGGTGGACATGATCTTGCGTGCGGCAGAGGAGACCCATAGCGATGTAATCGTCATGGGTACACACGGTCGAACGGCCCTGGCCAGATTGCTGTTGGGCAGTGTAGCCGAAGCAGTGCTTCGCAAGGCCCCCTGCCCGGTGCTGACCGCTAAACCCCTTCTGCAACAGAAACAGACTGCCGACAAAAGCGAAGCGGAAGTAAAAGCCGGCGCACTCCCAGGCGGTCATGTGGAGTAGAAGCCGAAAAGGCTATCCGCACTGCCTTTGCCATCATCGAAAACAACGTCAACTGTCTCGCCAAGGCGAAATGCAGCTCAAAATCGACGCTGCCGCTGTACCAGATATTCCAGCAGGGCCTTATCGAAACTCACACTCGTATCGATGGGAACGTAATCGATGTTGGCTTTGGCGCATTCGCTCCGATACTGTTCCTGAAATTCCGCGATGGCTTGCAGGTAATCCGTGCGCATACCCTTGGCATCGAGCACTAATTTATCCGGCGATTCCACGTCCTCGAATTCGATTAGCCCCTCAAAGGGAAAATGCACCTCGGCTTCGTCGAGAATGTGGAACAGAATGATTTCGTTGCCGCGGTGACGCAGGTGATGCAGGCCTTGCAGCACCGGTTCCGGATCGGTCAGCAGGTCGCTGAAGATCATGACCAGGCTTTTGCTGCGGATCAGGCTGGCGAGCTGGTGCAGCGCCGGGGCCACGGCCGTTTCGCCGGATGGTTTCAAATTGGCCAACACCGATAGGATCGTGCCCAGATGTGCCCGTTTGCTGCGCGGCGGCAGGCTGGTCTGGAGACGCGTGTCGAACGTCACCAGACCGACCGGATCTTGCTGGCGGATCATCAGATAACCCAGCGCCGCCGCCAGGCAAATGGCGTACTCAAATTTGGTCAGCTCCTGTCGGTAGGTCCAGGCCATCGAGGCGCTGAGATCCATGACCAGGTAGCCAGTGACGTTTGTCTCGGCCTGGAATTTTTTGATGTAATACTTGTCCGTTTTGGCGTAGACGTTCCAGTCAAGCTCTTTCAGGTCGTCTCCGGGAACATATTTGCGATGTTCGGAGAATTCGACGCTGAAGCCCTGGAAGGGACTGGCGTGTAGGCCTGAGAGAAAACCTTCGACGATGAACTTCGCCCGTAGATCAAGACGCGCGACCTGACGGATGACGCGCGGCTGCAAATATTTTTCGGCATTGCTCATGTGAGCATTCTATACTTAGGGCGAACGGAAAGCGCGGCTGTAGGGCACGCTGGCCGCGTGCCTGAAAAATGGCAAGCGGACAGCGTACCCTACAGCGCCAGCTGCCCGTCTGCCGTGCCTGCAAGGACATCCTTCCGGGCGCGGCAGACGGGTAGGCAATGGCTGCCTTATCGTTCTCGTTCTCTTTCCTCCCTGCGCTCGGGCTTGCCAAAGTCCATTCGTACTTCGCTGCGTTGCCCGGCCCGGACCTCGACATCCTTGCTATCGCGGATCGTATGGCCGTCACGATTCATTTCCGCTGTGATGTGATAGACATAGGTTTTGCCTGGCTCGAGCGGTGGCGAGGTGAAGATACGTGTTCCCGAACTCTGCCGCATCGGCTGGCCATCGATGCTCAAACTGGCCGATTCCGGCAGATGAACGATGAGTGTCGCTTCATTCGCGGCGTCGGGGTTGAAGTAGAACGATTGCGACATCGGCGTCGTCATTGGGGAATAGGCATAGCCACCCGTCAGCGGCATGGAGGCGCCTAAGGCATAGCCGCCATAGCCATATCCCCAGCCGCCCCAACCCATGCCGTAGCAGCCTCCCCAACCGCCCCAACCCATGCCGTAGCAGCCTCCCCAGCCGCCACCCCAGCAACCCCAACCCATGCCCATACCGCCGTAGCAACCGCCGTAGCAGCCGCCCCAACAACCACGACAGCCACCGCGACGGCCAAGGTCCGGCATATCGGTCCCTGTCGTCAAGGCTGCCATCAACACTATGCTGTACATGCTGCACCTCCTCTAGAAGCGTTTACCGAGCGAAACATTACAAATGCTCTCTTATAAGCGTCTGAATAGGCCAAATAGGCACCATGAGCCGCCGATCACCGCTGGGGCGGAGGAGCGTTTGGAGTCGGCGGACGGAGTTCTTCCCGGCTGGTATTGCCGAAGCGCAGCGTCACTTCGCTGATCTGTCCCGCCTTGACCTCAACTGTTTTGGTCTCGTGGACGAACCGGCCATCGCGATTCATTTCCGCGCGGAGCGTGTAGGTATACGTTTTGCCAGGTTCTAGCGGCGGCGTGACAAAGACGCGTCGATCCGACCGCGAGAGAGTCGGATGATCGTCGATGGTCAAAGAAGCTTGTGGCGGCAGATGAACAATGAGTGTCGCTTCATTGGCCGGATTGGCCGTGGGAGGAATGGCCGAGGCAGGATTGTAGTAGGACGAGCGCGTCAACTCCGGATTAGGGACCACTCCGGCAGAGAAGGCGGGGACGCCCCAACCCCATGCCGAAACCACCGGGGAATAGGCGTAGCCACCAATCAACGGATAACCGCCATAGACCCAGCCGCCAATCAGCGGATAACTGCTATAGCCCCAGCCTCCCCATCCCCAGCCGTCCCAACCATAATAAAAGCCGAATTGCCCTATACCAGTCCCCGTCGTCAGGGCAGCCATCAACACCATGCTATACATACTGCACCTCCTCCGAACCCTTGCTCAGCCAATGGCCACAATTTTTCTCCACTA